>DAOWAG010000386.1 GCA_030634715.1 Candidatus Aegiribacteria sp.
CTTCCGTCCCTTATGGCATTCCATGCATACTGACCATGATGGTGAATCGAAATAAATACACTGCATACCTGAATAAGTATGGCAATGGTGATAAATAGAAGATAGCGAGATGGTACAAACAGCGGTTGGTTCGATAGGATCCTGTCGGCTACGTAGAAAAACGTAAACGCTATCAGACCGATGGTTGCAAGAGCTGGATTGAACTCACCCATTGGCAGAGTTGCTCCGCCTGCAATGAAAGCCATAGGTAGAAAAGGAAGCCAGAAACCGGGTTTTGGTCTAACCAGAAGAATGGTGATAAGAGCCGTCCCGATAAAGGTCAGATGCCGAATCCTCTGAGACATGTTGAAGAAAAAAGCGAAGTATACCACGACAAACAGGAGCAATATAATAACGCCCCGGATTTTGAGTCTGTATTCCGAAATGCTATTCAGATCACAGGAAAGGGTTTTCATATCCTTCTCTCCGGTTTCACAACAGCGTCCTCAAGGGATTTAACTTCCGGAAAGTAGCGCTGCATTAAGTCAGAACAGTATTCTTTTACCTTTGATTCAAGAAACTCCCGGTCAATTTCCCAGATAAGATCGTATCTTTTCTTAGCCTTATACACATGCGATTTGGAATTATCAAGAGTAGATACATGAATACACAGAAAATCAGCAATATTCTGAAGGTTATCCCCGATTCTATCTGTTCGGATAACGAGTAGCCTTTCCTCCGGAACCATTTCAAGAATGCTATTGTAGTAATGTGCCCAGTAAGACAGATACCCTTCCACAGTGTAAAGACCATTGTTCTTTAGAACCTGTTCTTCGGAGGCGTGCTGCAGCTGATCATCCCTGAAATAATACCTGCGAAGTTTCCACCAGTGATCAGCCGTATCGTCATGACTCAGGTGATGGTTCATGTAGGAATTCATCCAGGAGTAACAATCTCTGATCGTCAGTATGAACTTGGACTCTGGAAATTCATCAATCAGGATACCGAGGGAATGATACAGCAGGTGCGAGGATTCCATTTCCAGCCACAACCTTCTATCTCTCTCCCTCAAGAACCTGGTCTGGTTCTCTAACGTGAGTTCACTATTAAGTACTGGAATACAATTTTGAATCAGTCGTCGTATTTCTATTTCATGTCCTGAGTTATACTTATCTTCAAAAATCGCTGAAAGGGAATGTGTTCCCGATTTCAGCATTCCAATGCAAAAAGCATGAAACTTTCTCGGCTGTAAAACAGGACGAAGGGGAAAAAGAAACACTTTACGCATCCAGTATGAGATGTTTTCCTTGTTCATGAATGTCACTAATCTCCATCGCTTTTTCCAAAAAGAGCGTTGAAATCATCACCGGTTCCGGGGGCTTTTCGCTCATAGGTGAAATCCGCTCCTGGCGGAGGATCCGTATTCTGGACGAATTCCTCGCAATAGTTGTTCCCGGTCAGGTCGGAAACAGCCTCCGTAGTCAGTGAACGGCACCTGTCGGTGTTCGAATCGAACAGATTGCACTGGAAGCATGAATGAAGGAACTCATTGCAGTCATCACAGGTAGTTTTGAATCCCACAGTTTCATTCTCACACCCGCAGTGTCTGCAGATCATCCAAACCTCTCTTCGGAAATTCACACTTCAATAGTCGAACAGGGTAAGATAACCAAAATGGAGATTATGGAAAGAGTTATACCAGTATCGATCATATGAGCTTGTCTATCACATCCGAATAGCCTGTCCTTCCGGCAAGGCCGTCGAAGTATCCACGCCATATGCACGGAATCAGTTCGGGACCCTGCCAGAGGAGAAATTTCATGGAC
>DAOWAG010000365.1 GCA_030634715.1 Candidatus Aegiribacteria sp.
ATCTCTGTCGGAAGGTCTCACTCGCAGGATATTCGATCTGGCTTCTTCCAGCGGAAGAGGTTGTTCATCATGTTGCGTCAGGGAGCGGAGGGGAATTGTCACCGCTCGCAGTTTACTTTTCAGAGCGCAACAGACTGATTCTTTCGCGGCAAATGCTTGCCCCCGGCATGAGGACTGTTTTTCTGATATACATCAGTGCTGTACTTATTGTGAAAACATTCAAATTTCTTATCTGGCAGGGACCCCGTCTGATACCATGGATATGGAAGGGGTATGTAAGCGGACTGTCAGGAAGAACAGGTTATAGAACTATATTAAAAAAAATGATTGGTTAGCGTTTCGTAGCTGCCTTCTCCAGAAGACTGGCTATGTTCTCCGCTTCATTCCACATTGATCTCTCCCTGACAACAAATTCTCTACCGTCGGCGGTCATTCTGTTCAGCTGTGATTGTGGCAAACTCAATATGAATGAAATCCCCTCAGCTATGCCGAAGATAGACCTCGGCACCAGAAGCCCGGTCACACCGCTATTTACATTCTCGATAAAACCACCCTGATTGACCGCTATCACCGGGCATCCGCATGCCATGGCTTCAATCGGTACCAATCCGTACGGCTCGTTCTGAGCCGCGCAGATGACGGCAATTGCGTTTCTGTACAGATCGATGAGTTTCCTGTCCGTAATTCCCTGAAGAATGCGCAGATTCACATTACTCCTTCGAGCGGACGCAATGAGTCTCTCGGCATATCTTCCTGTTCTTCTGTCAGCGACAATAACAAGTTCGTGATGGTTATTCCCGGGGAGTTTTTTGAAAGCCTCTATTATGAGGTGATGTCCCTTGAATGGAGATAGAGCTCCTACTGAAAGGAAATAGGATCCTTCTCTAGCGCTGTCTCCGGGAGAGAATAGTTCAGTATCGATCCCCGGACGGACCGTAAAAGGCTCTCTTCCGTAGATGGACGCGATTCTGGGATTCATAAAAGATGAATTGGCAATGAGAATATCCGCGGATCTGGCTGCTTTCATGTCCAATCTCTTCTCCCTGAGGAGAACAGGCAGAATGAGAAGATCCGTCAGCCTGCTTCTGGTTTTGGATATGTTTTTCTCATAAAGGTTCCTCGGAAATTCATGGCACATGTAGACCGTTGGAGAGGATACCTGAAAGAGAAGCGGGGGAGCGGAGACAACCATCGATGAGCAGGAGAAGACGACATCTACTTCATCCTTTTCCATCTCTATTGCCACAGAAGAGCAAAGGTCGGTAAAAGCGCGCAGCTTTTTCCACATTAGAAAAGGAGCAAGAATTTTTCCCTGAGAACCGATGCTTCTGCCCTCCGGAAAAGGGTGAACAGTCAACGGCACACCGGCATCGGGCATAAGAGTAGCTGATCCTTCAGGAAAGTGAATAGACCATTTGAATCTGTCCCTGAGGTTGAATATATGCTGACCGGCGATCCTCACAGCCCCGCCGGTGGGCAGGTTATGGAAAAAACCGACTTTCAGCATGCAGGCTCCCTTCGTTGTCTATCCATTCAGGGAATATCATATACCATGTGGCCATTTACCAGGAAGAGGAGTAAATTCATTCATCTGATCTGACTGAAGGAAGAGGGCGAATGGCTTGCTGATAGGAATGGAAATCTCACCGCTTATCTGGGAGATGTCCGGAATTCCCAACTATATTCACAGGCTGCTGCAAGGTCTTGCGTCCATCGACAGAGAGAACGAGTACTTCCTTTATACTAACCGATCAATTCCTTTTGATATGGGATTACCAGGTAATTTCAGAACTGTTGTTCTCAATAGACCGTCTCCACGCTTTCAGCTCTGGTTCCAGCTCGCCTTGCCGGGAAGGCTGAAGAAAGACGGAATAGACCTCTTTCACGGTCTGTTTTATCGACTCCCAATGAGACTTCCAGTTCCCGGTGTTCTTACAGTACATGACCTCTCCGGATATCTCTACCCCG
>DAOWAG010000348.1 GCA_030634715.1 Candidatus Aegiribacteria sp.
GTACTGGAAGGTATGCTGCATTCACAATCGCTGCCGGTGAGATTGAGAAAATTCTTGGAAAGAAAGCCAGGAAGGAAATCAACGCCCTGAAGAAAGCCGCTACAGCGCTTGAGGATGCGACGAAACGGAAAAACGATCTACTTGAGGAAAAATTCGCCGAGGTACTTGCCGATCTCAGTCAGAAAGAACCGTTTATCATCATAATTCATTCGCTGGACAAAGGGCATCAGGGTACCAGACAACTGGTTAAATGTCTTCAGGACATAATAACTGATAGTAATATGATGATAGTTTCCGACTTCACTTCCAGAGGAACCAGGAGTCATATCTCTCAACATGGTCGGTCTAAGGGTGATAAGGATCCGGTGGAGGAGTTCATCAGTGAATCCGTAAAAGGTAAATACCCGATTCCCAGTGGAGCACACCTTCGAGTTCATGATGGAAGCCTTATAAGGCTTGGTGTTCATATCGCCAGGATTGAACGAAAGCTCGGGCAACAGCGTGATATAACAGGAGGACTTCCCAGAGTGGACGAGCTCTTCGAAGCCAGGACACCCAAAGATGCCGCAAGCATCGCTGAGATCGATGGTGTTGTTTCTCTTAGTCCTATCAAGGCCGGGATCAGAACCGTAACAATCAGGGCTGATCAGGGCCAGGAATCCGCTGTGAAAATACAGGCATCTGTACATATCAGAGTTCGCGAGGGAGACAGAGTTAAGGCGGGAGATCGTCTTACTGAAGGACCTCTCTCACCTCATGATATATTGAGAATCATGGGAACAGAGGCAGCGGAAAGGTATCTGCTGAATGAAATTCAGGAAGTATACCGTCTGCAGGGTGTAAAGATAAACGACAAGCACATCAGTATTGTTGTAAGGCAGATGCTTGCAAAAGCCAGGATTGACGATCCCGGAGACACGACATTCCTTGAGGGAGCACAGATTGACAGGCTTGTTCTACAGAGAGAGAACAGGAGAATGATGGCAGAGGGAGCAAAACCCGCAACTTCAGCCGTTCTTCTGTTAGGAATCACGAAAGCATCTCTGGCGACAGACAGTTTCCTTTCAGCAGCTTCCTTCCAGGAAACAAACAGTGTTCTCGCAGATGCTGCTACCGCGGGAAAGATAGACTACCTTCACGGACTGAAGGAGAATGTAATTGTTGGACATCTGATTCCTGCTGGAACAGGGATTAAAAGGTATAGAAATATTAAACTGACTCTTCCTGACGGTGACTCCCTGCCTGAACCGGTAATACTTAACGATTCGGAAGAGCTTGATATTGACGAAACCGATTTTGATATATAGACTTAAGCCCTTGCACCTGGATAGGCGCAAAGGATAATAGTTTTCTGAAAGGAGCTGCAGTGCCCACAATAAACCAACTTGTGCGAAAAGGGCGCAAGAAACAGGTGTCTAAGACCAAAGCACCTGCATTAACCGGATGCCCGCAGAAAAGGGGTATTTGTACCAGGGTATACACCTCAACACCAAAGAAGCCGAATTCCGCTCTGCGGAAGGTCGCCAGGGTGCGTTTACGAAACGGTTTTGAAGTAACTGCTTACATCCCCGGTATCGATCACAATCTTAATGAACACTCTGTTGTGCTCATCAGAGGCGGTAGAGTCAAGGATCTTCCCGGAGTTAGATACCATATTATCCGGGGTGTAGAAGATACTTCAGGTGTTGAAGGAAGAATGCAGGGTCGCTCCAAGTACGGCACGAGGAAGACAAGGTAAAACGCGTTCTGCATATTTGTTATGCAGACGAGGAGGACTAAATGGCTAGACGATCGCGGCCAAAAAGGCGGGAATCTTTTCCTGACAGGAAATACGGCAATCTGCTTATGGCCAAGTTTATCAATAAGCTTATGCAAAAGGGAAAGAAATCAGTAGCGGAAAGAATCTTCTATGATGCCATGGACATTATTACGGAGAAGACAGGACAGGATGCCGTTACTGTATTCAACAGAGCCATGGGGAATGTACGTCCCCAGCTCAAGGTAAAATCCCGACGGGTTGGCGGATCAACTTACCAGATTCCAATTGAAGTTAAACCTCAGGAAAAAGAC
>DAOWAG010000256.1 GCA_030634715.1 Candidatus Aegiribacteria sp.
AACCATCAGTACGGTGAATTCATCACCCCCAGTACGGAATACAAAATCTGTCTCCCGGGTCACATTGCGAAGAAGCTTGGCGAACTCCACTAGATAGTAGTCACCGACCAAGTGTCCTGCCTCATCATTAATCTCCTTGAAATGATCTAAATCGAACACGACAAGCGTCAGGCGGATGCCGTTCATGCGCTTGCTGCGTTTCACCTCCTGATTGATGACCTCGTCGAAGGTAGTCCGGCTCAGAAGCTTGGTCAGCGAATCGGTTCTGGCTTCATGACGAAACTCGTATGCTTCGTCGCTCATATGGGAGATCAGGATGCTGATGTTCTCGTAAAGGGCGCGAATCGGTCTTCTATGATACTGTTTGTAGACCTCGCAAGTAATACAGCTGTCGAATTTCTTGGCAAATACGCCCTGTACCATTCCGCCGCACAACGTTCCCGCGATGAGCCAGCAGCGGTAATCATCCTGCTTCCGGACTGGGCAGTCTTCCTTGTGGCAGGAAAGGGCTTCCCAGCACCACTCCATTTCGGGATCCGTAAACAGGCTGCTCCAATCCTTATCGCTCAGAATGCCATCTTGGATGCGGCTCTTTATGAACTCGTTGAGATCCTTGTTGATCTTTTCCAAGAGATTATGAATATCGTTTCTTGTTGGTTTGTCAGGTGTCATGCTTGTGCTACCTCCACCCCGCGTCGGCTGAGAAACCGGATCGCATCACTGATTGCTTGTCACCAATACCTGTTTAGTCTCTGGTGCAGAACAATGATTATGTAGAGTCTACATTTTTTTTCAATTATTTTCTAATCTAACACTATTAATTTATGTAATATGCTGTCAATGGTCATAACAAACAAGGAGCTTGACAGGAGAAGTAAACATACGTACACTAAAGCAGGTAATGTCAGAAGGAAGAGAGACTTGGTAGATAAGGCAAGCTCCAGATTCAGTGCGTTAGGTCTTCCGTGTTAAGAACAGGGCTGCAAGAGGGGGGAGGGTGAGATTGACTGAGTGAGGAAAACCGTGTCTTTCATATGGTCTTGATTCAACACTTCCTAGATTGCCTTTTCCTGAGCCGCCATAGATAGCTGCGTCTGTGTTAAGTATTTCAGTATATGTACCACCTGAGGGAACTCCCATCCAATAATCATCTCTGACAACAGGTGTCATGTTGAAAACACATATGACTTCTCTACCATTTATGGATCTTCTCAGAAAGGATATAACGGTGTTTTCAGCATCATTGAAGTCAATCCATCTGAAACCTTCATTACTGCAGTCCAGCTCATAAAACGCAGGATCTTTTGAAATTATGGTATTTAGATCTTTGACAAGATCTTTTAATCCTGAGTGTTCTGAGAACTCCAGGAGGTTCCAGTCAAGTTCAGTATCGTGATTCCATTCATTCCACTGACCGAACTCACTGCCCATGAAAAGCAGCTGTTTTCCCGGATGAGCCCACTGATAGGAGAGAAGAAGTCTCAGATTTGCGAATTTCTGCCACCTGTCTCCGGGGCATTTGCTTAAAAGCGAAGCTTTCCCGTGAACAACTTCATCATGAGATATCGGGAGTATGTAATTCTCACTGAAGGCGTAGAGAAGAGAAAATGTCAGATTTTCGATATGATGTTTCCTGTGAACAGGTTCCTTCTCGAAGAAACTTAGTGTATCATGCATCCAGCCCATATTCCATTTAAATGTGAATCCGAGTCCGTCTTCAGAAACGGGGGCAGTGACTCCTGGCCACGCCGTGCTTTCCTCCGCGATTATCATAGCTCCTGGAAAATCTCTATGAATGATGGAGTTGAGTGTCTTTAGAAATTCAATCGCACCAAGATTCTCTCTTCCTCCGTACCGGTTCGGTATCCATTCACCTGCTTTTCGGGAGTAATCAAGGTATAGCATTGAAGCCACAGCGTCTACACGGAGGCCGTCGATATGATATTTATCCAGCCAGAACAGACCACTTGCCACGAGGAAATTCTTGACTTCCTTTCTGTCGTAATTGAAAACAAGTGTTTTCCAGTCAGGATGAAAACCTTTTCTTGGGTCTTCATGTTCATAAAGACATGTCCCATCGAAACATCCAAGGCCGGTTGCATCCGAAGGGAAGTGCGCAGGAGCCCAGTCCAGAATGACACCGATACCCTCGGTATGACAGCTGTTAACGAACCGCTGGAAGTCCTCTGGTTTCCCGAGTCTGCTGGTTGGCGTGAAATATCCTACTGTCTGATATCCCCAGGATCCGTCAAAGGGATGTTCCATTACCGGCAGGAGTTCAATATGAGTGAAACCGAGTTCCTTTACCCATGGAATCAGATTCTCCGCGAGATCATCCCAGGAAGTAAAATCCCTCCAGTCATGCGGCTTTTTCCAGGAAGGCGCATGCAGTTCGTAAATTGAAACAGGAGAGGAGAGAGGCTCGGATGTCTTTCGATTTTTCATCCAGTCATCATCTGACCAGTTGAATGATGAGATATCCGCTATTACGGAAGCCGTTCTTGGTCTGTACTCCGACGCCAGCGCGAGAGGATCTGATTTCTCGATGATATCATTTGATCTGGTTCTGATGGAGTATTTGTACATGTCTCCCTGCGTAATACCGGGTATGAACAGTTCCCAAACACCTGATAATCCTCTTGAACGCATCGGGTGGCGTCTTCTGTCCCAGTTGTTGAAACTGCCGATAACACTGACAGTACCGGCACTCGGTGCCCATACGGAGAACAGGACGCCCTCTGCATCTCCCGCGGTCCAGAGTCT
>DAOWAG010000005.1 GCA_030634715.1 Candidatus Aegiribacteria sp.
CGAAATGCCCAAAGGCTGAAGTCTGGCTGAAAACAGGATTTCTCAGACCGAGATAGTCTATGATATCATACGGATGGAGAGGAAAGATATCCCTTATTGCAGTCTCCACAGCAGAGATATCAGAGATTTTTTCCGTTCCGAATGTCTCAACCATAACAGAAACCGGTTCTGCCTGGCCTATGGCGTAAGCAAGCTGAATCTCGCATCTGTCAGCAACCCCTGCTTCAACCAGGTTTTTCGCGATGTAACGCGCCATATATGCGGCGGAACGATCAACCTTCGTGGAATCTTTTCCTGAGAAAGCTCCTCCTCCGTGACGTCCTGTGCCACCGTACGTGTCAACAATGATCTTCCTGCCGGTAAGGCCGGTATCACCGTGCGGACCGCCTATGGCAAATCTGCCGGAGGGATTGAAAAGGAGTTTTCCATTCCATTGAAGATGCGGTTTGCACAGCGAGAGAACAGGGGAAACTACCTTTTTGCGGATATCATCAACCATATCTTCGGTTCTCGCATCCGGAGCATGGTGTACAGAAAGGAGAATCTCATCGATGGATACAGGCTTGAAACCTTCATATTCAACGGTTACCTGGCTCTTGGCGTCAGGTCGCGCCCAGGGCAACTCTCCTGCCTGACGTGCTTCCCTTAGTCTTTCCAGAAGCCGGTGAGCAAGCTGTATCGGGTAAGGCATATGAACTTCGGTCTCGGAGCAGGCAAATCCGAACATCAATCCCTGATCTCCGGCTCCTTTATTGTCTACAACACCATGATCTATGTCAGGGGATTGAGAGTGTATCCGGATTCTGTATGTATTTTCATCAAAATGAAAACCAAGATCAGGCTGATCGTAGCCAATAGATCTGATTGTATCTCTGGCGACTTTCTCATAATCCACCCGAGCATGGCTTTTCACTTCACCCGCCAGCAGGCAGAAATTCGTTGTTACGAGAGTTTCACAGGCCACATGAGCATTCGGATCCGCGGTAAGGTGCGCGTCCAGAACAGCATCTGATATCTGGTCACAGATTTTATCCGGATGACCTTCGGAAACGGATTCGCTGGTAAACAGTCTTCCCATGACAAATAAACCATTCCAATCGGGCAGCCGAAGAAAAAAAAAGCCGCCTGCCGGCGGACTGAGGTTGCTATCGGCTTTTTAGCACTTTTTTTAACGTGGTTGCAATAGACCTCAAATCATTCCACGAAACTGAATAATATGAATAATCCCAATCAAGTCAATCATTCTACCCTGTTACATATGTTTCGGATATCCGTATCATCAAAAATATTCAAATGAAATCAGGGACAACTGGCCGCGAAGTAAAACATATTGTAGTTTCCGCAGAAGTTCTGGAAGGAGCACTTTTTGAGAGTTACACTTGTATATCCTTATTACGGACGGGGAAGGCGCTCACTCTATTTCCCCTTCGGGCTGGCCTACATCGCATCCGTTCTTCGGGAATCGGGAAGCACGGTAACGGTAGTGGACATGGAAGGCGATGATCTGAGCAATGAGGAAGCTGTGTCTCAAATAATCGCTTCTGAACCCGATCTCGTCGGTTTTGGCGGCATGATTACACGCTTCAGAATAGTGAAGACCCTTTCGCGGATCCTCAGAAAAGAGATGCCCTCCGTTTTCATGATAGCGGGAAACAGCGGCGCTACAACTGTACCGGAATTGTATCTCAAGTCATGTCTGCTCGACGCGGTTATACTCGGTGAGGGGGAAATAACCACAGGTGAGCTTGTCGCTGCTCTGGATAATTCCCTGGAATGGAAGAACATTCCGGGGCTCGCGTATCTAAGCGATGATGGCAAGCTTCTTTTGTCACCTCCCAGAGAACTGATAGATGATCTGGACACCATTCCGTTTCCCGCATGGGATCTGTTCCCGATTGAGCGCTACATCAGCAGTCTCGATCACCGCCAGACAAAGGTCAGGCATCTTGAAGTCGTTGCAAGCAGGGGATGCCCTTTCAACTGCGTATACTGCTATCGGATCTATGGCAGATCGGTCAGGCGAAGATCACCTGAGTCAATAGTATCCGAGGTTGAAGAACTCGTCTTAAGGTACAACATCGAATACACAGGTTTTCCGGATGATCTTTTTACGAGCGATCGGAAATTCGTTATGGAAACCTGCAGGCTTATCAGCGGGCGTTTACCGGATCTCAAATGGTCGTGCATCGGCAGAGTCAATACTGTTGACAGAGAAATGCTCAGGGCCATGAATGAAGCAGGATGTGACTGGATATCCTACGGAGTGGAGTCTGGCAGCAACCGGATGCTTTCTATCATGAAACGGGGAGTTACAGCTCAGCAGTGCCTTGATTCCATAATACTGACCAGAGAGGAAGGCATTCATCCTGAGGGCAGCTTCATGATCGGCATGTTCGGTGAAACCGAAGAATCTGTCAGGGATACCGTTGAATTCTGTAAGAAAGCCGATATCACAGCTCCGATGCTTTTCGTAACACCGTACCCTGGAACGGAGATTTTCAACAGAGCACTCGATGAGAAACTGATATCGAACGTCGAGAATTTCCTTGAGAATATGAACGCGGCCAATGAGCTGCTGGTCAACCTTACCGATATGAGCGATGAGAGACTTACCAGCCTTAGAGACTGGGCTCAGGGAACCATCGGAAGAAATTATCTAATGAAGAAACCTCTCACAAGAATTCCCGCACTCATAGTCCGCCATATATCGCTCGGAGGACTAAAGGGACTTGCCCACGATATCAAAGCTTTTCTGGCTTCACTACGACGATCGCGAAGAACATCTTGCTCCCGATGATCAGGGAACAGCAAACTCTGCTTTCAGTGCTCCAAAAGTAAAGTGCTCCAGATTCAATGTACCGGTCAGTAGCAGATGCGGACAATCATCCGAAGTGAATCCTGACGAGCTTCCCCATCCGGCAGTGAGCGATCTGGCTGGAACATCCCAGTGATAGTTGTATACCGCACCGCTTCCAGCAGGCCAGCAGTATTCGATGATCAGATTTCCTGATCCGTCATAGAAAAAGGGTACTTCCAGATCAACGGCAAACCATGAATTCGGGTCAGGGGCATGGACGGTGAAGTTCTCCTCCCAGAATACTTCAGTCATGGTTCCGGGGCGATAGTTGTCATCAAACACTGTTCCCAGCTGATCCAGATCGCTGTACCCTATATAGATCACAAGAGTATCCAGTAAAACTTCAGTCTCTCCCTGAACCGTACGCATGAGTGATATCGACTGTATCTCGATCGCGGTTCCAATTTCCTCTTCCAGATACAGTATCTGATATCTCATGCTTTCAGCGCAGTCGGCACAGAAGGGATCGTTGGCTGGAAAGACGTCACTGCCGATCTCAACATCCCCGGTTGCAGCAATTGCCGCGAGGATGAATAAGATTTGCACTGAATATTTCATCATGTTACCTCACTAATCCGCAAATTCTCAGTTTATTTAATCACCACTATTCGATTAACGGTCACTGTATTTCCGGATATCACTTCAGCGAAATAAATCCCCGAAGTGTTCAGATTGAAATCGGCGGCTATTCCCTCATCAATCGTTCCAGCGGCAACACATCTTCCGGAAATGTCATAAATGTTCAGTTCTCCACCGGATCCGGGAAGATTCAGGGCGGTTATTGTGAAATTCCCTGTGGAAGGATTTGGGTATACATCAAGTTGAACATCGCTATCCGCAACACCGGATTCACCCTCTTCAATTCCAACTACAGCACCGAGGTGATCGAACCAGGCGTTGTAGACTTCTTTTGAGGCTCCGTGATTCTGAACGAAGACTGCCAGGTCTACATACTCGAAGTCCCAGGTACCGGTGTCATACTCTACAAGCAGCTCAAGTGTATCAGGATAATCGGGTCCGAAACTTACCTCTGCCCCGACAGGACCGAGAAGCTCGTCTCTGAATGCCTGTTCAAAAACGGAATTATTCCAGTAGCCGGCTCCGGGAACATTGCTCTCGACAAGAACAGCGTTGCAGAAAATATCATCTCCACCGAGATCCTGCTCGGCTATGAGAGTGATAATTATTGATCCGGTGCCACCTGTAGTTAAGTTCGAGACCTGTATCTCAAGATAGCAGGGAACCGCTATTCTGTTGTTGAAGGCAGAGTTAAGACCTGATCCGCTTGAACTGGCTTTGATAACTCCATCAAACTGAATCCATGGAACGGAATTTACACCATACAGCTGCACTCTGTGCCATTGTTCATAAACATTCTGCTGGTATATCGGGTCTCCGCTGCCGGGCCACCAGACATGAGGTCTGATTGCGGCGAGATCATCCGGATGACTGTTAATGAAATTGTTCAATGTTGGCTCAAAACTCCAGCATGGTCCACACTGATAGTTTGTGAAATCTTCCAGGAGAACCACTCTGTCAGCGCCGAACAGAAGGACGGGGAGTACCAGCAAAAGCACCGGGATTATGTATGCTGAACGCATTGTAATTCCTTTCTGAATTGAGATTACATTAATAGGTGATTTCCACTTCATGCGTGGAAATCCGCTCAAGATTCTGTGATAATATTGAATTTTCTTGGTTTTCCTCCTTCTTCATGCCACAGCGACGCCATGACCGGAGGAAAATATTTTCAGGCAGGTCTTCAGGCGATTGCTGTGAAGTACAATCCAGAGGCTCTTACAGAGCCCAGGAACTGAAATCAGGTTCGATAGTGAATCAGAATATCCTTCCATATTAAAACGATCTACAATAACTATTCTATACATGAATGGGAGGAAATGTCAACAAGTTTGACATCTCTTCCCATAGCCTGTTATTCTAAATTTAGTATAATCTAAGGTGTTGAAGACAGCTCTTGTGTGCCATAGCATAGCAGCATATAGTGTCAGATACTTGTGAATAACCGTATTGTTTATGTGTGACTGTGCTACTGGGGGTAGCTCTTGAAACAAAAAATAAAACATATTGCCAGACTTCTCCGGAAAGCCCGAAAGGAGCTTGAGCACAATAAGCGCAGGGAAGCGCTTGAACTGATGAAGAAGGCAGTGAGCATTGATGATAATAACGGACTGATCGTACAGATAATACAGGCGCTTGACAGAAGAGAATCCATGAAGATGATATCCGATGAGCCGGATAATGAACCACTCCCTGATGAATCGGGCGAACAGCCTCAAGCATCTGTTGAACAGGAAGAAGGGAAAGTATCTATGACGAATGGGGAGCGACTTGCCAAACTATTTGAAGCTTCCGATAAGGCATTTGACGGAGGTCACCAGGCAAAGGCAATTGCCTATCTTAAAAAAGCGCGGAAGCTGGATCCTGATAACCCTGAAGTAGAAACAAGAATAGACTCCCTTAAAACAAAGATGAAAGCGGCTAATCTTATATCGCTGGCTCGAAGGAATCTGAAGGCTGGAAATGTGTCAAAGGCTGTCAACTTTGTTCACCAGGCATTTGAAATGATGCCGGAGATAGATGGTCTTGCCGAACTTCTCGATGACCTTGAAAACAATGCGCCCGATACACCCTCCCACGCTGAGGATGCAGATGACTGTAACAGTCGAACGGAGAGCGACAAACCATACATCGCGAAAATTCGACAGCTGGTGCAGGATAATTCTCTTGAAGAGGCTGCATCTATCGCGATCGATTCATTGCAGAATAATCAGGATGACGAACTGCTGCTTCAGTTCATCGAGAACTTTAAAAAGCTGGGGCTTATTGAAGAGGAAGAGTAGATAAGCTAATTAGCGAAAAAATCAGGTACACAAGTCAGAAGAACTCCCAGAACAAGTACTATTATCCCAGCGAGAAACATCAGGCCTGTAATGACAGGATGCAGTTTCTTCCCAAGCATTACAAATCCGATAACGGCAAGCAGAAATCCAGGTATCAGCAGAGCGAGGTAGTTGTAATTCAAAAGTAATCCTCCCGATCAGACCTTGAGTTTGTTCGTCCGGGGAATAATATCCGATTCTACCCGCGTCAAGCTTTTCCTCTGCCGTCCTCTGCCAGTTTCTCCCAGAGAGCTTTCTCTCCATCGGAAACAGAGGAGGGGAGTTCCACATCCACATGAACGAGTTGATCGCCTTTTGTACCCCTGTATAAAACTCCCTTGCTGGGGATTCTTAAAACTGTTTCCGGCTGCGTTCCAGCGTGAATGTTCAGCAGAATCTTCCCTTCAAGAGTTCGTATCTTCAGCTTGGTGCCAAGGACAGCCTGTGGAGCGGTAATTTTCACGGTGCAGTGAATATCCCTTCCTTCGCGTCGGAGGAATCTGTCCTTTATGACGGAAAGCTTCACCAGAACAGGTTTCCGCGAAGGAGTTACAAGACGAAGAACTGTCCCATTATCTGAACCGGCGGGAATGGTTATCTTGACGCTTTCACTGCTGGTAATCTCTCCGGAACCGGCACATCTTTCGCAGATATTGGTATACGTTTTCCCCTGTCCCCCGCATGAAGGACATGGCAGCACCATCTGTCCCTGCTGAACTCTTCCAGCTCCACCGCACTGAGAACATGTTGTCTCTCCTGATCCACCTGCTCCAAGGCAGATAGGACAGGTAACAGGGACAGAGAGATCTGCGCTGACATCTCCACCCAGCGCGGCAGTCCTGAATGGAACAGAAATGACTACTGTCGGTCTGGATGCGGCTCGCTGACCGAATCCTCCTCTGTTACCGAATTCAAATCCACTACCTCCGAACATGGAGCGCAGAATGTCATCAAGTCCACCGGACCCGAATGGACTTCCGCCTCCTGCACCGGGTCCATCAAAGTGGAAGCCGCCGCCGCCCTTTCGCATAAGGTCATACTGGGATCTCTTCTCGGTATTCCCTAGAATATCGTAAGCCTCGGATATTTCTTTGAACCGCTCCTCTGCACTGGAGTCTCCCGGATTGGCATCGGGATGATACTTCTTGGCCAGTTTCCGGTAGGCTTTTTTCAGTTCTTCAGGGGTGACTTTCTCGTCAACTCCAAGAACGGAGTAGAGGTCTTTATTCACTACTTCTGTTTCTCCCTAGTTCCCGTTATTTGACGTCTGCCCGTTATCGGATGCTGACACTTGGGCAATCGGTTTTCCCACTTTCACCCTGGCGGGGCGAAGAAGTTCATCTCCGAACATATACCCTTTCTGAAGTACATCAAGGATTGTATCCTGTTCCAGTTCTGCAACCTCTTCGGCAAACATCGCTTCATGGTAATTAGGGTCGAACGGATCATTCACCTTAACATCAAGGGAATGCAGTCCCTCCTGTCTGAGAATATCCGAAAGCTGTCCGGATGTCCGGATGAGCCCTTCTGCGATCTCACTCAATGGATGATCACCTTCATCAAGCAGCTGCTCGGCACGATCGTAATTATCAAGAACGATCAGCAGCTCTATAATCAGTTCTTTCTTCCCCTGATTACAGAGCCGCTTGAAATCCCTGGTCTGACGCTTCCTGTAATTGTCGAATTCCGCCTGGAGTCTCAGAATTCTGTCTCTGAGCTGCTCCTTCTCCTGTTCAGAATTCTCTTCCAGCTTAGATAATTTGCTGTCTTTCTCCTCTTTTTCCGCATCAGCTTTCTCATCGGTCTCAAGTGTCTCCGGAGCGGATTCCATCTTTATGTCATCCTCTGGAGCAGCATCTACAGGAATTCTTCGACTGGTGGAAGTGTGTGTCCTCCCCCGCTTTACTGTTCTTCTGGGGTCAACCATCAGTCATCAACAACTTCGTAATCCGCATCAATTGTTTTGTCATCATCATGCTCTGAATCAGGTTCTCCGGCTTCACCAGTCGGTTGCGAGGCTTCTCCAGCCTGCTGCTTCTGGTAGAAAGCAGTTCCTACCTGTTTCCAGGTTTCCTGAAGGCTTTCGAACTTCTGCTTGATAATGTCATCGTCTTCACCGTCAAGCGCTTTTTTCATTTCGGAAACCGAATCTTCAAGCCTTGATTTGTCGACCGGCTCAATTTTGTCTCCGATATCCTTCAACTGCTTTCCTATTTCAAAGACCAAGGCATCCGCGTGGTTTCTTCGCTCGATTATTTCCCTCTTCCTCACGTCTTCCTCGGCGTTGACTTCAGCGTCATGAACCATTCCCTTGATCTCTTCTTCGGAGAGACCGCTGGAAGCCTCAATCCTGATCTTCTGTTCCTTGCCTGTCGCTTTGTCCTTTGCCAGAACATGCAGGATCCCGTTCGCGTCGATATCGAAGGTCACTTCAATCTGCGGCAGTCCTCTGGGCGCAGGGGGAATTCCATCAAGAACAAACCTTCCGACAGCCCTGTTGTCCGCCGCCATTTTTCTCTCACCCTGAAGTACAATAATTTCAACCTGCGGCTGATTGTCAGCTGCTGTGCTGAAAACCTGGCTCTTCTTGGTTGGGATGGTTGTGTTTCTATCGATGATAGCTGTTGCAACTCCTCCGAGTGTCTCAATTCCAAGAGTAAGCGGAGTAACATCAAGAAGAAGTACATCCTTAACATCCCCGGACAGGACTCCCGCCTGTATGGCGGCACCTACAGCGACAACTTCATCAGGATTCACACCCTTGTGAGGTTCCTTCCCGAATATCTCCGTAACTTTTTTCTGCACCATTGGCATTCGAGTCTGTCCTCCGACCAGAAGAACATCATCAACCTGTGAGCTGTCAAATCCCGAATCCTTAAGGGCAGCTTTGCAGGGATTAACAGTTCTCTGTATCAGATGATCAACAAGCTGCTCGAGCTTGGCTCTGGAAAGGGTCATATCCAGATGCTTCGCACCGGCGGAGTCGGCCGTTACGAATGGAAGATTAATGTTAGTGCTCTGGGTGGTGGAAAGCTCGCATTTCGCTCTCTCGGCGGCTTCCTTCAGTCTCTGCAGGGCCATTGGATCCTTCGATAGGTCAATTCCCTGCTGTTTCATGAACTCGTCAACCATCCAGTTGATTATTTCCTGATCAAAATCATCTCCGCCAAGGTGGGTGTCACCATTTGTAGCCTTAACTTCGAATACACCATCCCCGATCTCAAGAATGGATATGTCAAAGGTTCCGCCACCAAGGTCGAATACAGCTATTGTCCTGTTGGATGATTCTTTATCCAGCCCGTACGCAAGAGCGGCAGCTGTGGGTTCATTCACTATTCTTTCAACCTGAAGTCCCGCGATTTTTCCTGCGTCTTTTGTCGCCTGTCTCTGGCTGTCACTGAAATACGCTGGAACGGTAATAACCGCCTTCTCCACCTTTTCTCCAAGGTAGTCCTCAGCGGTCTGCCGCATTTTCTGAAGGATCATTGCTGATATCTCAGGCGGGGAATACTTCTTACCAAGCACTTCAACCAAAGCATCTCCGTTAGAACCCTCAACAACTTTGAAGGGGACTCTTTCCCTCTCAACATTCATTTCGCTGTATTTGCTGCCCATGAATCTCTTTATTGAGAAAATGGTATTTTCCGGATTGGCTACAGCCTGCCTGCGGGCGACAACTCCTACGAGTCTTTCTCCCTTGTCGTTGAATCCGACAACCGATGGAGTAGTTCTGGTGCCTTCGGCATTGGGAATAACGGTAGGTTCACCACCTTCCATAACAGCTACACACGAATTCGTGGTTCCAAGATCAATTCCGATGATCTTTCCCATATTATCCTCTCCTGTTCTCTTTCTCCCTAAGGGAGTAAGTTTCTGTTAATAAATCTTTTCCGCCATTCGGCCTTCAATATTTGCTTCGGGACTGCGCCCGCCTGTTCAAACAACCTGAAAGGCTTCTTTTCAATCTGTCAGCATTCAGGTTTCATTTTTTTCCCAGAAACAGTGGAGCAATCAACATGCCAGAAATCTGAAGAGCGCTATGCATCTGCACCACAGATATTTACAATTCATCGGAATAACCGATGCCAATTCCTCGTGGAATGGGCGTGCAATTGTGGCACATCCTTATTGGTTTGCTGAAGTAGTATATTGAATGGTTAATTATGAGCTGCGGAAGGCAAGTTTTTACGGGACACGCACCCCGGGATGGAATAATGGACAGAATAATCGTAAGGGGAGCCAGAGAACACAACCTGAAGAACATCACGGTGGAATTTCCCCGAAATCAGTTTGTGGTTCTTACCGGAGTATCAGGTTCGGGGAAGAGTTCTTTTGCGTTCGACACTCTATATGCTGAAGGACAGCGCCGCTATGTTGAATCGCTTTCAGCTTACGCGAGACAGTTCCTTGGTCAGCTTGAAAAACCCCTTTACGAAAGTATTGAGGGATTATCCCCCGCGATTTCTATTGAACAGAAAACCGTAAGCCATAATCCAAGATCAACCGTCGGGACGGTAACGGAGATTTCCGACTACATGAGAGTTCTCTTCGCGAGGACCGGCATTCCTCACTGCCCCGAATGCGGCAGGGAGGTTTCAAGCCAGTCAACTCAGCAGATGCTCGATCGAATTCTGCAGAATCCTGCGGGAACCAGACTGTTGATAACAGCTCCGCTCATTCGCAACAGAAAGGGACTACATGCGGATCTCTTCCCTGAGTTGAGGAAAAAAGGATACGTTCGCGTAATGATCAACGGCAGCCTGCATAGCCTTGATGAGACCCTGACTCTCAATGCCAGAAAGAAAAATAATGTGTATCTGGTGGTTGACAGGATTGTCTGCGGTGAAGGCATAGCCGGCAGACTCATGGACTCTGTGGAAACAGCTCTGGGTGAAGGAAATGGAATAATTTCGGTAATTAACGCTGATACAGCAGAAGAGACGCTCATGAGCGAACACAGTGCCTGCGCCTGGTGTGGTATCAGTATGCCGGACCTGACTCCGCAGCTCTTCAGTTTCAATAATCCGGTTGGTATGTGTCAGGAGTGTTCGGGTCTAGGATACGAAATGAAGATCGATCCGCTTCTGGTTATCCCGAGGAAAGCCCTTTCCATCAAGGACGGGGCAGTAGCGCCGTGGGGAATTCCATCCGGTCAGGGAAATTACCTTGTCAAAGCATTGTCCAGAGCGCTGGATTTCAATCTTGGCGCTCCCTGGAAAAGTCTGCCCGAAGATGTACAGGACGCTATTCTTTACGGTTCGGGAGATAAGAAGATCAGTATTTCATGGTCTTCCAGTAACAGCAGCGGAACCTGGGAAACAAAATGGGAAGGCGTGATTCCGAGGCTGGAGCGTCGCCACCATTCGACAACCAGCCAGGCAGCAAGGAGTTATTACGAGAAATTCTTCAACAGGACTGACTGTTCTGCATGCGAGGGCACGAGGTTAAGAAGAGAGACCAGAGCGGTTACTGTGGGAGGCAAAGGGATTCATGAACTGAATGCGATGACGGTCAAGGAACTGCACAGTTTCTTCTTCAATCTTGAACTCGACGACTGGCGCATGGAGGTGGCTACTGAACTCCTGAAGGAGATCAGAGGCCGCCTTGGATTTCTTGTAAACGTCGGTCTTCATTACCTTACTCTGGACAGGACAGCACCAACCCTTTCAGGGGGAGAAGCCCAGAGAATAAGACTGGCCAGTCAGATCGGCAGCGGATTGACCGGAGTTCTATATGTCCTTGATGAACCAACCATCGGACTTCACCAGAGGGACAATCTAAAGCTGCTGTCCACTCTCGACGAACTGAGGGATCTCGGTAACACGGTTCTGGTGGTGGAACATGATCATGATACGATACTTCACGCGGATCACATCATTGATTTCGGACCGGGGGCAGGTATTCACGGGGGCAATATTGTAGCCACAGGAACCCCTGAGGAAATAATCGCCACACCTGAATCACTTACCGGTGATTACCTTTCCGGCCGCAAATTCATCCACAGAACGGTACCTGCGGTATCCGACAGGGGAAAGAAATGTATAACACTCGGAAATGCCAGCCTTCATAATCTAAAAAATGTCACTCTCAGCGTTCCGCTGGGAAGATTCGTCTGCGTAACCGGTGTATCCGGATCGGGGAAGAGCTCCCTGATAAGCCAGACACTCTTCCCCGCTCTTTCTGCGGCAACAGGAGGGTCATGTAAGGAGCGTCCCGGACCTTACGGATATCTGGAGGGCGATAAGAATATCGACAAGGTAATTAATATTTCGCAGGACCCCATCGGCAGAACTCCCAGATCGAATCCGGCTACTTACACCAAAGTATTCGGTCACATCAGAGAGCTGTTCGCGAAGACTTCCCAGGCAAGAATCAGGGGATACAAACCAGGCCGATTCAGTTTCAACGTCAAAGGCGGAAGGTGCGAGGAGTGCAGGGGAGCCGGCGTAATAAAAATAGAAATGCACTTCCTGGCGGATGTATTCGTGGAATGCAAAGAGTGCAGAGGACATAGATTCAACAGAGAAACCCTCAAGATCACATACAGGGGGCTCAATATCTCAGAAGTGCTGGATCTCACAGTCAGCGAAGCCCTGATACATTTCGAAAGGGTTCCGCAGATATACCGAATACTCAAAGTCCTCGATGACGTTGGGCTGGGTTACATCCAGCTGGGTCAGCAGGCTACGACTCTGTCGGGAGGAGAAGCCCAGAGGATCAAACTTGCCAGAGAGCTTGCCCGTCCGGGATCATCTCACACTGTCTATATCCTTGATGAACCGACTACGGGACTTCATTTCCATGACGTCAAGAAGCTTCTGATTGTCCTTGGTCGGCTTGTAAACGCAGGGAATACAGTCATCGTAATCGAGCACAATCTTGATGTTATCAAGAACGCCGGATGGATTATCGATCTGGGACCGGACGGAGGGGATGCCGGAGGGAACATAATCGCCACTGGCACGCCTGAGGAGCTGGCAGCGAATAAGGATTCCTATACCGGAAGTTTCCTTAATACAATTCTGGATGCCGAAGCCTGACCAATTTCAGTCAACGCTTCCCTGATGATGAATTCCTGTCAAGCAGCATATCTGACAGTGCGGCAAAAGCCCTGAAAACATTTCTCATGCTTTGAGATACACAAGTGTTAATATCCCACGCTGAAACGAGTCTTCCTCCATGCTCAAATCTCTTGGAAAGAACATGGTATCTTCCAAAAATATCCGGATGGTACTCTATTCTTCCGATTCTGTCCGATTGGATTTCCCCCATAATTTTTCCAGCAAGCCGGATTCCTACTTCAAAACTGCTTCCACCGGCTGATTCCAGATACAGGTATTCACTTCTTAAAGCATTCCGCATCTTCCGGGAGATGAGTTCTATCGAGGGCCTGTCAAGTGTAAGCAGTTCAAGCGCAGTCTGATTCAGAGCATAGTCCCAGCCGGGATCACCGGTATTGAAAGTGGTGAGTACTCCCAGATCGCCTTCACCAACATCATCATTCGCACTCCAGGCAGTGGTCTGATTGCGTCCATTATCCCTGCTCCTCTGAAGAGCCGCATATGCTCTGCTTACAATCAAATCCAGATTGTCTCCGGAGGAGTGCAGTGTAGCAGAGCCCATACTCACCGTGACGGGAACCTGATCAGGTCTCATATCTGTACCGGCAATCTCTCTGCGAACGCGCTCCGCTATCATTAACGCGTTCTCACTGTTTGTATCAGGGAGTATAATTCCAAAAAGATCCTCCTTGATCCTGCCGATTATGTCATTAGGCCGTAGAGTTCGCGATATCGTTGATACAATGGTTTTGAGGATTCCATCTCCTGTTTCGAAACTGAAAAGTTCGTTAATCTCACTCAACCTGTCCACATCAGCGAACAGCAGGGATAAAGGAGCGCTCTCTGAAACATCCTCTGCAAGCAGCTCCCGCAGCTTTCTTGTCCATGAAAAGCCTATTACCGAACCTGTCATTGTATCTACATATGCCATTGATTCTCTGTCTCGCAGGAGAAGAGCGGAACCTATCTGCCTGTAAAACCCTGAAAGGAAAACCTCAGCGCTTCTCTCCACCGTGTTAAAGGGTGTATCCATCTCCAGGAGCAGGTAATTACCCTGACGCATCTGAACAGCACGAACTCTCTTTTCAGCATGCAGCGGGATGACAGAACTCTCGGTTGGCACTACCAGATACCTTCTGCTGCCGAACGGAGTGATTCCGAAATTGTCAACTCTCCGAATATCCTCGGGATATTCAAGAATTGTCTTCTTCTCCTCCCCCTCAGGCAGTCTTTCTTTTCCGAATCCGTGACTCTCAATTATCCGGATTTCACCGTTATTCACTTTGAGCGCCAGAATTCTGTCCACCTTTGTCAGCAATCCAAGTATCTCAAGGCTGCGGCTGATCTCCGATCGAGTGGATATTTTGTTTGACATGCCGGACATCTCTCTTATCATCTCGCTCAATTCGGATTCTATTTTCCCGGCAAGGATATCCCGAAGTTCTATCAGCGATCCCTCTGCGCCCCCCGCCAGTTTCCTGAGTACTCTGTCCCGTTCGTTACAGTTTGACACGTTCAGGAACTGAATGCGCTCATTCTCTGTAAGCTGACCTGCTATATATTGGTCAAGTTCTGCCAGTAACAGATACAGCTTCGCTTCTTCAGCATATTGCCGCGAAAGATTCAATCTGATTCTGCATCGCATAATGAGCCACAACAGCAGCAGCCTATCCGTCTGTCTGGTTAGAATCTGCGCGGAACTGAAAAAATCCTCCGCGTGCTCATGTTTTGATGACAGAAGAGCGCTTAAGCACAGCTTCAAGGATAGCATAGTTTCCTGTTGAAAATTGCTGATTGAAGAATCAAGAGCAGCTGCAATGATTGTGGATGCTTTCTCAAATCCTTCGGCAAATGATTCCAGGGCGAGAAACAGCGCATAGATATAAGCCTCGCCTCCAGGTGATGAAAGCAGGAAATCCGATATGGAGCCGGCTTCCTTAATCGGCTCTTCACCATCCCTGAGCTTCTGCAGATATTTCACTGTTCCGGGGAGAAGAAGGTCCGCTTTTTCCGAAATCGGCGTCTCCCCGGTCAGGTATCCAAGATAAGCTGAACACCATTCCGTTACAGGCGCAGTTGACAGCATTTCCTCAAACTGGAGAATTCCCCTTACTGCTCTCTGTGCACTTCGCGAATGGCTAATCTGGAGAGTTCGGAAATATGTATCAGCCAGATGATCAAGCGCATACAGATGATTAGATACACATCCTCTGGTTGAAGTGTTTTCCGATACTCGTTCTATGATGGATATGAGGTTCCTGATAGTGAATCCGGAGCGATCTTTCATCGCTGATACGATTCCATTCAATATTTCCGCAACCGTCATCTGATTACCGAGTTTCTCAGCCAGAAGAAGAGCTCGTTCAAGCATGACTAATGCTTTTTTCTTCTTTCCGAGAGCCATGTATACTTTCGCCCTGCTCAATTCCAGAGATTGTCTCGATGATAGAGACAGCACGGAAGTGCGTTTCAATGCGGCCTGTATCGCGGATTCCGCCGCTGCATTCATTCTGAGAGTTGCCAGAGACACGGCTGCGGTTGCAAGAATCACAACAATCAGGTCATTGTCCTCAAGTTCAGGTACCCAGGTGATTACATTCTGGATTTTCGTCGCCGTTTTTCTCATTCCCTTGAAATCATGTGGTACCTCCACGATGCTCTCAAGAATCTCAGGAAGCCAGACTCCAGCTTCCGCGCTCATGCTCAGTCTCAACGCGTCATTCAGATGCTGCTCTGCAAGCGGAAATTCATTCTCCATCAGTTCACACTCACCGAGGCGGGTTAACGCCATCGCTCTGTCAGACGAGGACCCAAGGGAAGGGAGAATGGATTCGAAGAATTTCCTTGCTTCGGCATGCTCAGTGTCTCTGAGTCTTCTTGGTTTATAGATTTTGAATATTTCTCTCATTCCAGGAAGAGAGAGTGTATTTTCCGGCAGATTCATGAGTGTGTGGATATATTGCGTAACTCTTTTGAACTCACCA
The DNA here is from genome assembly GCA_030634715.1 of Candidatus Aegiribacteria sp. The sequence continues at coordinate 15,803 of DAOWAG010000005.1, forward strand.
TTGTCCCTCGCCAGACGCAGAGCTGAGAGAAGAAGGTTTGCTCTATCCAGCAGTGTAAGACCATCCTGCTTCAGTGCTGTCGAAAACTCGGAAAGCAGAACTCCCGGGGCGAAAAGGGCATATTCAGTGAGTTTCCTTACCCATACATCCGTCATTTTGACAGCATACTCTTCCTTTAGAGCATTATCCGCCTCTTTCGAAAGCTGCCATGCCGGGACACTATGCTCCCGCTTCTCCTTTAACAGACCTCTTTCCGAAAGAGAAGCAACAGTTTCCCCCGCCGTGTTCAAATCCACCTCAAGAATGAACGCTATCGCTTTTGTGCTGAGATAACCCTCAGCTGCGGAAAGAAGCGCAGGAATCGAATGCTGAAGATAGTTCGGTGATGCCAGGGTCAAGTTAATTCCATCCCATCAATAAACAGAGTTATAACACAATTGCACAGTTCGCCTTTCAGGTCAA
>DAOWAG010000255.1 GCA_030634715.1 Candidatus Aegiribacteria sp.
ATCCGAGACTGGATAGAAAGTCATGATCAACAACTTTGGGAGATTTGGAGTCGCGAATTTTGTGCCAAAGTTGCTCAAGTTAGCCGGGATTTGGAATAACAGGAAATTGCATTTTCTTCTCCTCTGATTAATTTCTAGAGAATCAAGTTTATAATTCATAGTTCATTTTTTTCTCTGTGACAATCCGAATTCCTCTTTGGGAATCAAATAATTCTCGACTATAACTACTGTTAATTATCGTCTTCAGGGAAGATATCAGTATGGAAATCGATCTTGATTATCTGTTTATTCCGTATTCGCAATCCGGATAGTAAGACTTTGGCCATCACTCCAGTTGATTGTCTCCGCTCTGGTGACATTCAGAAGATCGTCTTCGAAGGTTTTCAGCTCTTCCAGATCGAAAGAGGGGGCGCTGATCTCAATTGAATTGAGCGGTGCTGCCATGCTCAGATTTGCTTCACTCTTGAATCTTCTGGCTTCTTCAATGATCTGGAGTGCCATGTCACCGTATTTCAGAGCTGTTTCATCCATGTAGTCAGGTTCAGGCCATGGAGCTGAATGAAGGCTTTCATGTCCTTCATTCTCCCTGAAAACAGCCTGGTACAGTTCCTCGGTGATATGCACAAGGACTGGGGCGAAAAGCCTCAATGAACCGTATAGAACGTGGTATAGGGCATACTGAGCGGAATGTTTCTCATCCGGTGTATCGTCTGAGTAAAGTCGTTTTTTTGCTATTTCCAGATAGTTGTCACAGAGCGCCTTCCAGAAGAAATGCTCCCCATCGCGGATGCAGACAGAATACTCGTACTGGTCCATACCGGACGTGGCTTTTCTGGCGGTTCTGGTGAATCTGGAGAGAATCCATCTGTCAAAGGGTTTCAGATCAATACTCAGTTCCCTGTCGAAATCCTCAAGCCTTGAGGCGGCGAATCTTGTAGCGTTCCAGAGTTTCGTGACAAGGCGCCTGCCGTCTCCAAGAACATCTTCGCTGAAGAGAACGTCGTTGCCGAGTTTCGAACTGCATGACCAGTAGCGCAGTTCATCAGCCGAGTAGCGATCCAGAGCGATAAGCGGGTCGCCCGCGATATTCCCCTTGCTTTTGGACATCTTTTTCCTGGAGGGATTCAGGGCATGACCGCTGATCATTATGTCCTTCCAGGGGATATTGTCTGAATGCAGGTGAGCCTTAACGATTGTATAGAATGCCCATGTCCTGATGATATCATGTGCCTGAGGTCTGAGACTCATGGGAAGTAATTCATCCATCTCATCCTCTTCCCCCCACTTCGCGTTGATCTGAGGAGTGAGAGAACTCGTTGCCCATGTATCCATAACATCTGATTCGGGTCTGAACGCTGAGCCTCCGCACGATGGGCAGGTTCCGTCCGGTTCGTCTTCCAAAGGATCAACAGGAAGATTTTCCTCTTTCGCGAATATCGGTTTATCACAGTTCTCGCAGAACCAGACAGGGAATGGGACTCCATAGAAACGCTGACGGCTAATGCACCAGTCCCATTTTAGGTTTTCCACCCAGTGTTCATAGCGAACTTTGAAATGAGGGGGATACCAGTTTACTTCATCTCCGCGTCTGATGAGTTCATCCTTCTTATCAAGGATGCTCAGGAACCACTGCATATTAACCAGGTACTCAAGCGGAGTCCCGCATCTTTCATGCACGTTGAGGACGTGCTCAATATCTTCTCCGCCTATTCTGAATCCCTCATCATCGAGTTTCTGTACGAGAACTTTCCTGGCTTTCTTCCAGTACATGCCCTCCAGGAAGCCTGAGGCGGCATTCATGTGCCCCCTGTTATCCAGTACTATTCTCAGATCCAGATCATATTCCTGCCACCACTCGATATCAGTCGTATCACCGAATGTGCAGCACATAACTACCCCGCTGCCCTTCTCCAGATCAACTTTAGGATCACCGAGAATTTCAACATTCTGGTTGAAGACGGGAACGATTGCCATCTTCCCCAGAAGATGATTCCATCGCTCATCGGATGGATTAATGAAGATGGCGACACATGCCGGAAGCAGTTCAGGTCTTGTAGTGGCTATAGGTATTCTACCTGAGCCATCCGCAAGGGGGAACTCAAGATCGTGAAATACTGATGCGGACTCACTGTCCTCCGTCTCAGCCTGGGCTACAGCTGTCTGACATTCAGGGCACCACAGTGTCGGAGATTCTTTTCTGTAGACAAGTCCTTTTTTGTTAAGATCGAGAAAGGATCGCTGGCTGATTCTCTGAACCCACGGGTCTATGGTCGTGTAAAGAAGATCCCAGTCACATGAGAATCCGAATCTTGTCCAGAGATCGCGGAACATAGCCTCGGCGTCTTTCGTTACTTCAAGACACAATTCCACAAATTCGCCTCTGGTCATATCCTGAGCCCGTACTTTTTTCTGCTGCTCCGTGAATCTCTCGCTTGGCAGGCCGTTGTCATCAAAACAGAAGGGATAGAAAACCTCCATGCCCTTCATCCGATGATACCTGGCCATTACTTCCGCCTGGACATAACTGAAAATATGACCCATATGAATCATCCCTGAGACAGTCGGGGGGGGAGTATCAATTGAGTAAACAGGCTTATTTGAATTCCTGTCATATTTGAATATTCCGCGGCTGTTCCAGAAATCCTGCCATCTGGGTTCAGCTTCACTGGCGTTGTAACGTTTTTGTAACGTCACTTGAATGTCCCTTCTCAAGAGTAAGTATCAGACCGGTATATATTCCGGAGAGGCAGAAAGATAACCCCGGTGGG
>DAOWAG010000063.1 GCA_030634715.1 Candidatus Aegiribacteria sp.
GCTGTAGCAGGGCTGAGACCTTCTTAGGAAATTTCTCTGCCTAAGCTCATCCGTTTCCCCAATTTCAAAACGCACGAACCTACCGGTTGGAGTTAACAGATTCGGACCAGGCTCAGATGAGAAAGTGAAATCACTCCTGGATCCGGTATAAGAGTAATCCTCGTTTGTTGTTGCTCCACAGGCGAAGGATGTTGTCCCGAATCCGGCTTCAAGCCCTAAGCTGATATGGTTACTCCCCGCTTCGGCGCGAATGGTCAAGCCGTCCAGAGGACGGAATTCAACTCCTCCAGAGAATTGTTCATTATCAAAATCTCTCTCAGTTTCAAAATCAGTGACGAATGTAAACAGATTCCCAAAGGGTCTGACCGCGAATCCGGCTCTGTAGACAGCTTCAACATCATCATCAGGAAGATCGACTCCTCCCTGTCGGACCATCCCGAAGCTGAACCATTCAACGGGCCTTATTGACAGACCGAGTGTTAAGAAATGTTTTCCTGACCATGGGTTCTCATTAACCGTGGGGTCGAACCAGGTGTAACCGGCACCGATGGACACTATCTGATCAAGCAGGTACGTTCCGCTGGATAGAGTGAATCGTCGCATATTATAGTCATCACTCCACCATCCTGAGAAACCTGCTCCAGGAAATGCAATGGATAAACGATCAAATCCCTCAAAGGCGCTGTCAGAAGCAGCCATGCCTATTCTCAGTCGGAGGTTGTCAATAAAACTGAATCCCGCAGGATTGATCAGTTCCGGATTACCAACTTCAGGGTAAGCCACCCAGTTAAAGATCTCGCGGGGGCCGGGGGCAACAGCTGCAGCTGCAATGGAGGAAAACAGAACCAGTATCAATATAAAACTGAATAGTTTCATCCTTAACCCTTCTTCACCGAGCCGGAATATTACATAACTCTGCTGTATTCAGCGACATGCAACAGGATTTGCATGTCTCCGATCGAAAAATCGGTCTTCGATTCTATTATACACATTCATGTATCCTGAGTTCCACGAATGAAGAATGAATAAAGGATGAAATTATACGATAATCAGATCGGGTGTATTATCGGATCTTCCTTCAGTACTCTGCTGAGTATGAATGAAGCCCTGTCCGCTTCTTCATCGGGCAGAACAACAAATATTCTATTCCTGCTGGCAGCAACATGCTTCACATCGACTTGTTCTTTTGAAAGAGCGCTTAACGCAAGGGTCATTGTGCCTAGTACAGTCTCGCAGACCGTCTCCTCAAGATCAAAACTCAGCATGGCAAGATTATGCTCCACCGTTACACTTCCAATACCGATTTCATCCCCTGCTTCTCTCAGCACTTCCTCCGCCTTCTGAAAACAGCTTTCCCCGACACTGAAGGAAATGTCTCCCTCGGTTTCCCCATGCTCTGTATTGAACATATGCAGGATGTTGATTTCCTTCTTTCCGAGAGCGGTAAAGAGTCTGCCTGCGATCCCTGGTTTTGCTGGAACATGATGACAGGTGAACCGTACGATCTTTCTTCTCCTTGTCATAAGAATCTCGCTCATATACTCTCCTTTCCGGTACTACTCCCGGAGGGCAGCATTATTATTCTCATTTCTCCATCCTATTCATGTTCAGAATAAGTACAGCATTTGTCCTATTCCCCTCGGCGGTACGCTGCGACACCCGCCTCGTAGAGATCATTACCTTTTGTATCATTTACTACAAATAGAGGCATCCGTTCAACAGTAAGCCTTCTAATAGCTTCTGGGCCAAGGTCTTCGTACGCAATAATTTCGACATTCCTGATGCAAGATGCAATACCTGCTGCAGCACCTCCAACAGCAGCGAAATACACGCCTCCGTTCTTTACAATGGATTCACGTACCTGTTTCGATCTGGGACCTTTGCCAATTGTACCCTTCAGCCCATTCTCCAGCAACAGCGGCGTGAATGAGTCCATTCGGTAACTTGTAGTGGGTCCTGCGGAATTCATAATCTGTCCGGGTCTTGAAGGTGCCGGTCCAACATAGTAAATTACCGCTCCCTTCAGATTGAAGGGAAGGTCTTTGCCTTCCTCAATGAGCTTGACCAGACGTTTATGCGCAGCATCCCGAGCTGTGTAAATCTCTCCAGTAAGAAATACCTTATCCCCGGAGTCCAGATTACTGATCTGGCTGTCATCAAGGGGAGTTCTCAGTTCTACAGTCTTCAATGGAATCTCCTCCTTTTTACTAGATAATCGTTTCGCCGTGCCTGTTGGCATGGCATTGTACATTAACTGCGACAGGCATCGAAGCGATGTGGCATGGAACAGTCTTTATATGCACTGCAAGAGCAGTTATTCTTCCGCCAAGACCCTGCGGACCGATTCCCAGATCATTGATTCTGCTAAGAAGTTCCTTTTCAACCTCATTGTATTCGGGATCCGGGTTTTCCTCGCCGATTGGGCGCAGAAGAGCTTCTTTCGCAAGCATTGCGCATTTCTCAAAACTGCCTCCAAGCCCAACACCCACTACAATCGGAGGACATGGATTACCGCCTGATCTCGAAACTCTTTCAACAACAAAATCCTTAACTCCTTCAATTCCCTGCGCCGCTGTCATCATGCGAACTTCGCTCATGTTCTCCGCGCCACCGCCCTTGGGGGCGAATTGTATCCTTACTTTATCTCCCGGTACAATCCTGGTATAGATAATTGCAGGTGTATTGTCAGTTGTATTCTTTCTCGAATGCACAGGATCAGTAACGATGGATTTGCGAAGGTAGCCTTCAGCGTAACCCTGTCGTACCCCTTCGTTTACGGCATCTTCAAGATCTCCGCCAATTAAATGAACTTCCTGGCCAACCTCAAGGAACACAATTGCTACACCTGTATCCTGGCAGATTGGCATTTTCTCACGCTCAGCGATTTCATGATTCTCCAGGATCACCTGGAGGATTTCCCGTCCAAGGGGAGACTCCTCCTTTTCTAGCGCTTCTCTCAGAGCATTCTTCACATCATCACCGAGATAGATATTCGTGCTGATGCTGAGATCTTTTACCGCTTTCGTGACGGAAGCAACATCAATTTCCCTCAATTTCAACCTCCTAGCTTCTCACTGATAAGTTTAACAATGTGCTCGACTGTATCCGCAACAGGTATACCATTATCCCTGAGAACATCAACCTTCGCAGCAGCAGTGCCGGACGCGCCTTCAACAATGGCACCCGCATGCCCCATTCTCTTGCCGGGCGGGGCGCTTCTTCCAACAATGTAACCGACAACCGGCTTGCTGATGTGCTCTTTAACGAAAGCAGCAGCATCCTGCTCATCAGAACCACCGATCTCACCCACAATTACTACAGCTTCAGTATCTCCATCATTCTCGAGCAGTTTAAGGTAGTCGTTAAACTTCATTCCGATAATAGGGTCTCCGCCCATGCCGATAGCGGTTGATTGCCCAAAACCAGCTGCAGTAAGCTGGTTAACAACTTCGTACGTTAGCGTTCCGCTTCTGGAGATTACACCTACAGGTCCACGCTTGAATATCCGTCCAGGCATGATTCCAACTTTGGATTCCTCAGGTGAGATAAGACCTGGGCAATTCGGACCCACAAGGCGTGTTCCGAGTCCATTCAATTCCATCAGAACGGCTGACATATCCAGAACCGGGATTCCCTCCGTAACAGCAACCACCAGTTTTACACCAGCGTTTGCGGCAGCGAGAATTGCGTCCTCGGCAAAGGGCGCAGGTACAAAAATCACACTGCATTCGGCACCGGTTTCGGACGCAGCTTCCTGCGCGGTGTTGAATATGGGAAATCCTTCAAGATTTGTCCCGCCTTTTCCGGGATGTACTCCAGCAACGATGTTTGTGCCGTACGCCTTCATCTCAGCTGCGTGAAAGGATCCATCTCGACCAAGACCCTGAACCATCACCCGCGTAGATTTATTTATCAGTATGCTCATCGGCTGTCACCCCCCTTTGCGGCAAGGTTAATCGCTTTAAGAGCTCCTTCGGTCATATCTCCTGTTGCATGTATTCCGAAATCGGATAGAATTCTTCTGCCTTCCTCTTCATTTGTGCCGGTAAGTCGAACAACAAGAGGCAGGTCGGTTGTTATCTGTTCAAGGGCTTTGACAAGTCCGTTTGCGACATCGTCGCAGCGCGTTATACCACCGAAGACATTTATGAAAATTGCTTTCACATTTTTGTCTGATACCAGAAGCTCCATGGCATGGACAACCTTTTCGGGGCTGGAGCTGCCTCCGATATCGAGGAAATTCGCTGGCGTGCCTCCGAGATGTTTAATAATATCCATAGTAGCCATAGCAAGACCTGCGCCATTTACCATACAGCCTATTTCACCATCTAGTTGTACATAGCTCAATCCATGTCTGGTAGCTTCAAGTTCTTTCTCTTCGGACGGAGTAGGCAATCTTAATTCTTCCAGTTCAAGATGTTTGTACATGGCGTTTTCATCCAGTACGATTTTCGCATCGAGAGCAAGAATGGATCCATCCGAAAGCTCCGCGAGCGGATTAATCTCCGCTAGAGATGCATCGACATTCCTGAAGCACTCCCAGAGTTTTACCATTATTGATGCTGTAGCAAGAGCTTTTTTCTTATCATCAAACAATTGGAAAGCAACACGTTTGGCTTCAAACGATCGTAATCCTCTTTCCGGATTGATATCCCTGAATATGATTTTTTCAGGTGTTTCTGCCGCAACTTTCTCTATGTCGACTCCCCCGGAAGCTGAAGCCATCATAACAGGAATTTTCTTTCTTCTGTCAATTGTAATGCCAATGTAATATTCACCTGCAATTGATACAGCCGGATCTACAAGCACTCTCTGAACCACAAGATCTTTTATTGTCATTCCAAGTATTGCATCGGCTGCCCTGCGAGCTTCAGCAGGGGTCTCAGCGAGTTTTACGCCCCCGGCTTTTCCTCTTCCGCCTGCCTGGACCTGAGCCTTGATTACAACAGGACATCCGATATCCTGAGCAGCGCTCTCCGCTTCAACTGCTGAGGTAACCATTATCCCGGCAGGAGTGGGGATACCATGCTCTCTGAACAGTTTTTTTGCCTGAAATTCTTCGAGTTTCATTGCTCTTCAGATTTTCCTTTCAAAAGACCGAACCGTTAGCTGAATCCTCTCACTAATTCAATAGATAGGAAGTAACAACAATATCACATACTCATGGATGAAAACAGGTGATATTCCAGGAACAGTCCTTTCAATCACACCTGCTTTTTTCATGTAATAGTGCTTATATTGAAACCTGATAAGAACGGTAAGGTGAATTTCAGGAAGGTACTAATGACTGGTAAAGAAGTAAGAACTCGACTGGCTCCGTCACCCACCGGTGATCCCCATGTAGGCACCGCCTATCAGGCTCTCTTCGGGTATATCTGGGCCAGAAAAAACAAGGGATCTTTTATTCTGAGAATAGAAGATACTGACAGGGAGCGATCTACACCCGAGTACGAGAAATCGATAATCGATTCCCTCAGGTGGCTCGATCTGGAATGGGATGAAGGTCCAGAAATCGGCGGACAATTCGGACCATATCGGCAAAGCGAAAGACTGGATATATACAACGAGTATATCAACCAACTCGTTGCGGAGGGTCCTGCGTATCCGTGCTTCTGCACAAAAGAGCGGCTTGCGGAACTAAGGAAAGATTTACAGAAGTCAGGCGCAGGAAGCGGCTACGACCGTAAATGCAGAGACATTCCTCCGGAGGAAGCCACCAGAAGAGTTGAAGCAGGTGAGAACTTCGTTGTCCGGATGAAAGTTCCTCTTGAGGGCAAGTGCGTATTTGAAGATCTGTTAAGAGGCCAAATAGAGAAGGACTGGGAGTCAATTGATGATCAGGTGATAATGAAAGCAGATGGATATCCAACATATCATCTGGCTGTTGTTGTTGATGATCACCTGATGAAGATATCTCACATCATCAGAGGTGAGGAGTGGATCAATTCCGTCCCGAAACATGTTCTACTCTATCAGTACTTCGGTTGGGAGCCACCTGTATACTGCCATTTACCTCTGCTCCGGAATAAGGACAGAAGTAAACTCTCAAAAAGGAAGAATCCTGTTTCGATTGAATGGTTCAGGAAGATCGGTATCCTTCCTGAAGCCCTGCTTAACTTTATCGCTACACTGGGCTGGCACCTTTCCGATGAGAAGGAGAAGTTCTCAGTTGATGAGATGATTGAGAATTTCAATCTTCAGGATATCACTCTTGGCGGCCCTGTCTTCGATCTTGATAAACTCCTGTGGTTGAATGGAAAGTATATCAGAGAGAATTTCACAACAGACCAGCTTCTTGACAGACTGGTTGAATGGGGCCTGAACAGGGATCACTTCAGAAAAATACTTGAAGTTTCAAAAGGCAGACTGAACTCCCTTTCCGACTGGGGAGAGATGACGAGTCATTTCTTCTGCGGCAAGGTTCCGCTCACTGCCGAAGGTCTTCTTCTGAAGGACATGTCTGAAATGCAGACATGCGAAATTCTGCAGATCGTTCTCTGGGAACTTGAAGGAATATTATCATTCAATAAAGAATGTATCTACGAATCCTTTAAAAAGGTTGCGGACATACTGGATATTAAGATGAAACATCTCACTCAGCCATTTTACGTCGCGATGAGCGGGAAGAAAATTTCAACCCCGCTATTCGATACAATGGAAATTCTCGGCAGCGACATGAGCCGAATGCGCATCAGGTATGCAATGGATGAACTGGGTGGACTGTCAAAAAAAGCAATGAAGAAGCTGGAAAAACGATATCAGGAAGAATTCTCGAGCAATTGAATGATCCCGATAGACTTGACTGATCCTTCAAGTCAGCCAATATTCCGCCCCTGAAATCAATGCGCTCCCATCGTCTAGCGGTTAGGACGCTGGCTTCTCTCGCCGGAAACCGGGGTTCGATTCCCC
>DAOWAG010000248.1 GCA_030634715.1 Candidatus Aegiribacteria sp.
ATTGTTTCTTTTGGGGTTTAGTCTGGAGTGCGTCGTGCCGAACAAGGAAGTAAAAACCCTTGAGAAGAAACTGAAAAAACTCAGGCTGGATCCTCCCAGTCTTGAACTCGTATCCCTATTGAACAAACTTGCTGATGTCTATCTGCATTCAGATCCCCGTAAATCGGAAGTCTGCGCTCTGGAAGCAAAGGATCTTGCTGAAAAACTGGGGTTACTTGTTGAGCAAGCTAAGAGTTGCAATACACTTGGAACAATCAATCAGGAGGCGGGGAACATTGCTGAAGCAATGTCGTATTGCCGGGAATCCATGGAGATATGTGAGGAACTCGGAGATAAGAGCGGCATAGCTACTGTTCACGGTACTATGGCCTCTACTTACAGATCTCAGGGTATGATGGACAAGGCTCTTGAGCATTATCACGAATCTCTCAAGGGAAAATACGAATGTAATGCAAGTCAGGATGAACTTGCCCTTTGTTATCTTAATATAGGCTCATGCTACAGCAGCCTGTTTCGCCTGGATCTGGCGGAGTCATTCTATGAAAACGCTCGAAAGATCTGGGAGGAGTCCGGAAACCGGATGAAACTGGCTTACATCTACAACAACATAGGCTCTGTATACGGAAAAAAAGAAGAGATGTACAAAGCTGAGGAGTATTTCCATAAGGCTCTTGATATAAGGGAAGATATTGGGGATAAAAAGGGTATCGCGAGTAGTCTGGGTAATCTTGGAAGTCTGCATCAGAATCTTGGTGATTATGAAACTGCACTATCCTTCTTCACCAGGAGCCTTGAACTGTTTGAGGAGATCGGCAACATGAGAGGTGTTGCCCGATCCTGCTATTGTGTCGGCGGGTTATATACCCTTTTGGGACGTTTCGATGAAGCTGAAGAGCTTCTTGACCGAGGTCTTTCAATTGCTAAGAAACTCTCGATGAAGGACTGGGAAATTCACAGCCTGGAGAATATGTCGGATCTGTACGAGGCAAAAGGTGATTTGAAAGTTGCTTTAATGTACTCCCGGGAACTGAAAGTATGCCTTGAAGAGTACCTTAGTGAGAAGAGCATGGAGAAGATCGCGAGACTTCAGGTACAGTTCCAGACAGAGCAGAAGGAAAAAGAAGCCGAGATCTATCGTCTGAAGAACATTGAACTTACCAAGGTGAACGATCAGCTGCGCGATGCCCTGGATGATGTGAAGAAACTTCAGGGATTACTTCCTATCTGCGCTCACTGCAAGAAAATCAGGGACGATAACGGTTACTGGAAACAGATCGAGTTCTACATCTCCGATCACTCCGACGCGGAATTCACTCACGGGATCTGCCCTGACTGCATGGTCGAACTCTACGGTGAAGATTATGTTGAGGAGCCAGAGTAGAGTTTCTGTGGCGCTTTCCTGCTGGCAGGATGTATTCTGGGATAAAAGCCACTCATCTCTTGCATAACTCTTGATATTTGTCAGGAACTGATTACAATTATGCATATGATAAATCGTGGCAGAAAGACAGATCAGAAACGGAAACCCATTAGGAGAAAACTAATAACAATCATCCTGATAATAGCGGTCGTATACCTGGCAATCTGCGTCTACATGTATCTGAACCAGAGAGCTTTCATCTACTTCCCGCAGCCGGGAGTGCTGTACACTGGCGAAAAGCCTGTAGAGATACGGAGCGGAGAAATCACCCTCAGGGGATGGGTAGTGAACGAGGGCAGGGACGAAGCGGTCATTTACTTCGGCGGAAACGCTGAGAGACCTGAAGCGAACATTCCCGATTTCAAACGTGTTTTCGATAACCAGACCGTTTACCTGATCAATTACAGAGGGTATGGGGAGAGCGACGGCAGCCCCACTGAAGAAGGCTTGTACGCAGATGCCCTCGCAATATACGACCATGTATCACGGAACCACTCAAAGGTTACCGTCATCGGCAGAAGCATCGGCGCAGGTGTGGCTACCTACGTGGCCTCTCAGAGAGGGGTAGACAGGCTGGTGCTGATAGAGCCTTTCGACAACATGGTAAACGTAGCCAGGGCAGCCTACCCGATTTTTCCAGTGAAGTTCATGCTGAAGGACCGCTACGATTCCGCAAGCAGGGCAGGAAACATCACTGCGCGGACGCTTATCATTATGGCAGGGAAGGATGAGATAATCCCCGGGTGGTCGACGGAGAACCTTATCTCGGAATTCGACCAGGACATCCTGGAAGTAGTAGTCATTGAGGACGCTACTCACAACGACATCCAGAATTATCCGGAGTACTACAGGCTTATTGAGGAGTTTGTCACCTCTGAATAATTACTCAGCCTCATCACTCCATTTATCTGACGCCGTTTTGATCAAGCACCCTGTTAAGCCAGCTGAATATTCTCTCATTCGACACAAGTACTGCTCCCATCTGACAGTGCTCGTCCGCACCCTCCTCTTCAGTGAAGAGAATGTACTCCTTCGGGCACTGCAGTGAATCGAACAGCACTATTGCCTGATTTCCCACGAGAGCGTCATTCTGTGAATCCAGAATCAGCATATCGCAGGTGATATTCTTAACACAGCCGCTCAAAGTATACTGCCTCATCGATCGCATGAAGTCACCGGGGGAATCAACGCCGAAGGTCCACATGCCGTTGGAATAGAACCAATTAATGAAAAGATTCCCCTCCATGGCTTCATAGATAGTCCGGTCGTATTCCTGTGAGGCTTCTGCATCATCAAGGATCTCATCAATATTCGGTGGATTACTTCTGACGGCATTTGCGTACATGCTGTAAGTTCCACCATTTGCCACGCAAGCCGCGATTCTGTGTTCATAAGCTACAGCCCGTGGAGCAAGGTATCCTCCCATGCTGTATCCAATGAGGACTATTCTGTTTGTGTCAACAAA
>DAOWAG010000117.1 GCA_030634715.1 Candidatus Aegiribacteria sp.
ACAAGCTTAAACAGGACATTCTTGAGTACAATCAGGAAAAAGGCAGAAGGGTTACACTTGAGTATTGCCTCATTGAAGGTATTAACGACACAATTGAGGAAGCTCAAGCGCTTGTGGAATTCTCGAAGGATCTTGAATGCAAGATCAATCTGCTGCTTTACAACAGTATTGATGGAGCTGATCTAAGAAGACCCTCCAGTGATACTGTAGAGAAGTTCATGAGCTATCTTTACCCCAGATGCCAGGCTGTTACCCTGCGCCGTTCAAGAGGAGCCGATGTTGCGGCAGCCTGCGGTCAACTAGGGACTTAGTCTGTATTCAAGCACAAATCAGAAAACAATAGAAGCAAGAATCTTCAACCCGGATAAATCCTTATTCGACTCCCCTGCGAGAGCAGAACCAGCAGGTACCCATTCCGGAGAAACAACAAGATCAAGGGAAATTGATTCTCCCAATGCTATCCTTGCTCCGATTTCAGCTCCTATTACAGCTGCTCCTGTTTTTTTACCATCCTGATTTCCTTCAGGTCTGTCCCAGAGAAGAATCCCACCTCCATAAATACCCAGCAGCGGCTCAATTCCCCTCGGTCCAGCGTATCTTCTATAGAAAGGATAGGTCCTGTATCCAATTGTCAAAGGTAAACCGGTCACACCCTTCCAGTTTTCTCTGTCTGAGGTAACACTCAAGTATCCGGTTCCAATTATGAAGCAGTTACCCAGAGATGGTGGGATCTGTACTGTAAACGTGAATGCCGGTCCGGGGTTCAGCTGTGTATCGGAATCGAATAAAGCAGGCATCCAGATGCCTGCGCCGAAACTCATTTCGATTTCGTTTCTCTCAGATGCAGCAGCAACTGTGCAGAATAGCGCAAGAAGCACGATGATTATTTTCACTTCACACCTCCTATTAATTTTTCTCTAATAATATTTAAGACCTGACCCATTGTTCTTAGCATTCGATACCCTTTCGAGCGGGAAGGTTTTCTGTTTCATAGTAATGTTTTACATCTCGCATTTCAGTTACAAGATCAGCCAGCTCAATGAAACTGTCAGGAGCGTATCTGCCTGTCACAACAAGCTCGATATTATCAGGACACTTCTTAAGCACATCCAGTGCAGTCCCCTCATCAAGAAGACCCAGGTGAACTGTTACGTTAAGCTCATCTGCAATTATCATATCATAACTGCCTGAGAACATGGCTTCCTTCAATTTGAGAAGACCGTTCCGGGCAGCGGACATATCCTCCTCTGAAGGTTCCTCTCCCTTGCAGAGCAGTTTTGGAGTACCATACTGCTCCATGGTGATGGATTTAGGAAAATGTTCAGGTAGAGTAAGTTCCGAGTAATCCTGTCCCTTCATGAACTGACCTATATAGACCTTCAAACCGGAACAGGCGGCTCTGACAGCAAGCCCGAGGGCAGCAGTAGTTTTACCTTTTCCATTACCGGTATACAGCTGCAATCGACCTTCCATATTACTCCTCTCAGTATAAAGATAAGCACTGTTATAGAAGTAAGAAAGTCTCACTTGGTAGAGATAAAAGAAATCAATGCATCCAGCTCATTGAAGAGCTAAATCAAGAAATGCGTATTACACAGAAGATATCTTAATCTGCAAATTTCACACATCATTCATCAATCGGATTCTGAACTCATGAACGAGCCGGGTAATCGGTAAACCCATAACATTGAAATAGCAGCCATCCACTCTATCAACAAGCGCGCACCCGATTCCCTGTATGCCGTATGCACCAGCCTTGTCCATCGGTTCGCCAGATGAAACGTACATCCTGATCTCTTCCGTGGAAAGTGTTCTGAAGTGGACTCTCGTGGATTCGACAAATCCGAAATCAATTCCCTTTTCAGGCCAGATGATGCAGACACCTCCATACACATTGTGCCAGTTTCCAGACAGCTCCATCAGCATATTTTCTGCCTGCATTGTATCCTCAGGCTTTCCGAGCAGCTTATCTCCGATGGCGACCATCGTGTCCGCTCCAAGTACAGGATGGTCCTTCCAGGAAGGCAGAATATCCTCCGCTTTCATTCTTGCCCAATGGAGCACAACATCGGAAGGTGAGCCGCTGAAATCATTTTCGTCTATGCTTCCCGGACACTGGATGTACGGTATGCCGGCCATTTCCAGTATTGCCTTCCGTCTTGGAGATTTGCTTGCGAGAATAAGCGGGGTCTCAGTTTGCAACCACATGATCCGGTTCACTTTCTCTCGGATGGTGATTCTAACATTATTGTGACAGGACCACTGTTAACAAGTTTCACGTCCATCATCGCTCCGAAGATACCGGATTGAATTGAAAGACCGCTGTGTGACAGCACTTCGACAAAAAGATTGTAGAGAAGTTCCGCCCTCTCCGGAGAAGCGGCATCAATAAAGCTTGGACGCCTGCCTTTTCTTGAATCAGCATGGAGAGTAAACTGACTGACAATCATTATTTCACCATTCACATCCGCTACGGAGAGATTCATGTTATCTCTCGAGTCTGGGAATATCCTCAAACCAAGAATCTTCCTGGACATCCATTCCAGGTCCTTATCAGTATCGTCTCTGCCAAAACCGATTAACGCCAGAAGTCCCGGACCTGTTTCGCTGATTACTCTTTCACTGACAGTTACGGAAACTCTGGATACGCGCTGAAGAAGAACCTTCACTGTTCAGTTTCTTCCAATGGTGAATCAAGGTTGAGTTCTTCATGAAGAGAACCTGGAATACCTGCGGATAGTGCCACAACAGTTCCAATAACACTGCCGAATGCAACTGGTAATCCAGCCAGCTGGCAGTATCTTCCCAGCCTGAGAAGCCGAACGGAATTACGCTTGAAGGCTGTAATTCGAATAACTGATCCGGTCATGAAAAGCACTGCTCCTGCCCATCGTAGAATCCAGGGTGAACTGTACGCTGTCAGCCGAAGTAGAAAGCTATCAACTACGCTGACAAGCAGGACAGCGTAAAATACAGTATAGGGGAGACCTCCCTGTCCTCCTCTGAATTTTGATTCAGTCGCGCTCCAGAACAGGTAGACAAGAACAGTGATTCCACATATCTGAAATTCCATGGAATGCCATGGTAGGTCTTCAAGATGGATTACTCCCAGACCCGAAAGCACAGCTATGACAGCGATAATCAGCACAAATCTGATAATCATGGTTGTATACAAACTCCTGACAAATTGTTTACATCGGTACGCCCCGGTTCGTTGAATAGATTATGTAGAAAATTTTCCGCAATCTCACCTTACAAGAGCAAATTTAATTAAATGAATGTTTTCTCCAATTCGAAGCATGACAATATATATTCCGGACGCAGCAGGCTCTCCAGCATCATCAAGACCATCCCAGAAGAAAGCTTCTCCGGGAAGTGGTGCTCTGAAAGAACCTGGACCGATAGAAGTTCTTGTTGAAGAATGGATAGTCTGTCCAAGCAGATCGTACACCAATATAGAGACGTCGCTTGGTCCATTCATCATATCAAACCCAACATAGATATCGCAGGTGGAGGGGTTTGGGTAGACTGTTGGCTCCCCAGATCCAGGATCCTGATCAACGAATACCTGAATCTCCACTCCTTCTTCTACTAGTGTGCCGGAAACCGGAATAACGCTGCCCTCTCCCCCCGCACTGCTTACGGAGAATGAACCCAGTTCTCCTGGACAGAAGGCAAACCAGCCGGATTGATTCGTTTCAATAATATAGATGGAATCACCCAGGTTTATAGTAATTGGATAATTCGGAAGATATTCACCTGAGTAACTCAATCTTGCTGATCCTGTCAGTGAGTGGTATTTCAAGGCAGAAAAAGCATTCAGTATTCCGTAACCTGTATCATTGTCCGGAGAATCCGCATTCAAGGCAGTGATCTTTAGAATATCTATAATTTCCATCATGGACCATTCAGGGTGAGCCTGATGAATAGCACCTGCAGCCGAGGCGGCTAAAGGTGTAGCAAAAGAGGTGCCGTTGCTGAAAGAATATTCGTTTTCTCCCCGATATGCCAGTAATACATTCTCACCAAGAGCACATGCAGAAGGCTTTATCCTTCCATCATAAGTGGGTCCCCTTGAAGAAAATTGAGCAACATTCCCCATGACATTAACAGCGCCCACAGCGAATACAGAATCACCATCAGCCGGTGCGATCAGGGATCCTGAGTCGGGTCCGCGATTTCCGACAGCGCTGAAAACAGGCATCCCTCGTGATGCGGCAGCATCTGCAGCTATTGTAGTAACCGCAGTATTCCCGTCCATATCTGCATACGTATACCAATCTATGTATCCAAGGGAATTTGAAACCAGATCAGCACCGTTCTCCTCAACCCATTCAAGTCCCTGAACCCAGTAATCTTCTTCAGCCTGGTATTCGTCACTAGTGTCTTCTGTTTTTGCCAGAATGAATGACGCATCAGGTACACCCCCGCTGAAAGTACTCTTGCAGTATCCACCCAGAAGAGAGAGTACAGCTGTACCATGATCAGACTGTCCTGGAGGATCTCCCGGCTGCTGTGAGGGATCAATGTCATCGTTGATGAAGTCGTACTGCAGAATCACATCAATCTGCTGGAATACATTATGAGTCAAATTAAAGCCGGAATCAAGCACACCTATTACGATCCCCTGTCCTGTCCAGCCCCGTTCATGCAGATCATCCAGATGAATCTGTGAAAGCTGAGAAGAAGTCAATTCTGGCATAGTCAACGTTATTGGTTGAAAGACAGGTGGTTGGAATGTACTAACGGATGCAGGACTGACTCGATCAACAAAGGGCAGGTTCAATATTCGATTAAGATCATCAGCTGCAGCACAGACACTCACAGCATTCAGATATCTTGATGCTGTCCTGATACTGCCGGATGGCAGAAGATTCTCGACTTTGGTTACGTAATCCGCCCATGGATAAAGATCAAGCTCATCAGCCTCAAAAAGACCGGCAGAGATTCTCCTGTCATAGG
>DAOWAG010000188.1 GCA_030634715.1 Candidatus Aegiribacteria sp.
ATCAAGAACAATTCTCGATTCTCTTGCTGTCGGAGACGGTCCCCAAGGGATAATCGCTGTAGAGCGATAGAAATAGGATCAACAGAGGACCGGGGCTAAACATTTAATACCGATGGAACAATGAAAATGTTTAGATGTTAGCCTCGGCCCCCTTGCTTGATTTCAAGACCTGACCTCATAAAGATAGTTTCATATGATATTCACCTGTTTCAACGGGAGGTATCATGGCCGCTTCTTCATGTGACCTGCATGTACACTCAAAGCATTCAAAAGAATCGGGAAGATGGATTCTCAGAGCACTCAAAGCACCTGAGAGTTTCACACCACCTGAACTGATCTACGAACTCGCTAAAAAGCGGGGGATGGATTTCGTTACAATTACCGATATTAACACTATTGATGGCTGTCTGAGCATTTCTCACCTGCCTGACACTTTCCTGAGTGAAGAGGTCAGGACTTTTCTACCAGGTAGAAGAGCAGCGCTGCACATACTAGTTTTCAATCTTACTCCGGAACAGCATGAAGAGATGATCCCTATTAGAGACTCATTTCCGGCACTTGTTGAATATCTGATCGATCAGGATCTCTCTCATTCACTGGCGCATCCGTTTTATTTTCCGGGGACAGACCTGACTCCGGATGAATTCAAAATGGTCGTTAACACTGTTGATCTCTTGGAATCTCTCAACGGTGGGAGATCAAGAGATGAAAACAATTCTGTGATTCCAATTGTCAGATCGATTAGAAATGATCCGGAATTCAATGGATTTATCGGTGGATCTGACGATCACTGCGGGAGATTCATGGGTCTCACATATACTGAAGTAAGAAATGTGAATACGCTTGAAGAATACCTGCGTGGAGTGAGAGATGGAAAAGGAATCCCGAAGGGTGAACATGGTAGCGCGATTCGATCTGCTTACTCCGTTTACTCTATTGCCTATTCATTCTATCGAGATCGTCTTACAGCGAAGAAAGTTCCAACCATTGCCACTCTTGCCGCAGACAGGTTCTTCCGACCCTCATTAAGTTCAGCTGAACCAACCGTCTGGCATAAGGCTGATTTCCTCTTTCATCAACTTATCAAGAAAGGCAGAAAGTCAGGGGAATCTGACTTTGAAACGATTTTCGCTGACCAGCTGATAGAGATTGGAAAAGATCTCAACCTGAGATCAGGCAGCCCTGAACTTGAAGAGGAGGGAATAGATGAAAGAACGTACGAAATACTCAACAGACTCAGTAATCGCCTTCTTAAACACTATTCCTCTCTTCTGATCAAGAGAATTTCTGACGGCAGACTTCTTGATGCTCTTGAGGCATTTACCGCGCTGATCCCTGTTGTTCTGCTCAACATACCGTATCCTCTGGCCTATCTGAACAGGAAGAAAGGCAGGGAGGCGGTTGAAACTATTTCTGCGGAATTATGTCCTGAGATATTTAATAGTCTGAGAGATCCCTGTAAACGAGTCTGGTTCACCGATACAATCGACGATCTGAACGGAGTTTCCCGTACAATCCAGAAATACAGCAGACTGGCGATCGATTCCGGAAAGGAAATGGCGGTAATCGCCTCTCAGAGCAGACCGCTCTCTTTCCCCGGATGGGTGGTGAACTTTCCTCCACTGCGCGAATTCCCCGTTCCCGACTACCAATCAAAACTTCTCTCTATTCCTCCATTTCTAGAAGTGCTTCGGTTTGTTGAGGAAGAAGGTTTCGGGATGATGTACATTTCCACACCCGGCCCTGTTGGATTTGCTGCTCTCGGTATAGCTCGACTTCTTGGAATCCCCTCTGCAGGCATATACCACACCGATTACCCCAGACATGTCAATCATATTGTTCAGGATGGTAAAATGGGGGAATTTGCTGGATCAGCCGCTGCATGGTTTTACAACAGTGTTGATACAGTACTCGTTCCCAGCAGATTCTATATGAATGATCTTGAAGCAATGGGTATTCCAAAAGAGAGGATGGAGCTCTTCCCCAGAGGGACAGACTGTGAACTGTTCTCACCGGTATGGAGATCCGATGAGTTTATGTGGAAATTCGGTGGAAATACTGGATCTATCCGACTTGTATACGCTGGTAGAGTTTCAAGAGAAAAAGATCTTGATATACTTGCCAGTGCGTTCCTGACAGCAAAAGAATCACTCCCTTCTCTTGAACTCTACATACTCGGGGATGGACCATACCTCGGAGAACTTGTAAATCAACTCAGTGGCAAGGGTTGCTACTTCTGCGGAGAACTGCACGGGGAGGATCTTTCAAGAGCTTATGCCTCGGGAGATATCTTCGTATTTCCGAGTTCAACAGACACATTCGGTAATTCAGTTCTGGAGGCTCAGGCTTCAGGTCTTCCTGCCATAGTAAGTGACAGGGGAGGACCTCAGGAGATTATCGAACCCGGAAAGACCGGTCTTGTTTTTACTAGCCATGATCCTGAATCACTTGCTTTCGCTATTCTGCACATTGCGGAGAATAAAGAACTGCTGAAATCCATGAGCGTAAAGGCCAGAGAGATGGCTCTATCAAGAACATGGGAAAAAGCTTTCAACGAATTATGGAGCATATCATCACAGAAATCCAGGATAAAAAACAGAAATGGATCGAGTAAATAAACAATGTCCATCTGGAAAAAACAACCGGCTACTCCGCATTTGTTTAGAAAGCTGACAAAAGGAGGGGGATTCGCTGTCTTTCTTTCCAGCAAGATAGCTGTAGCACTTACACTTTTTGTTCTTGTTATGAGCATCGGTATAACCGGATTTCTAATTTTCACGTCTCATAAGACAGAGGTG
Source organism: Candidatus Aegiribacteria sp. (assembly GCA_030634715.1). Next base: position 2,799 of record DAOWAG010000188.1, read on the forward strand.
GTTAAGGCTGGTTTAGCGGACCAACTCGAGGAACTTCAGAGTCTGGATCAACCTACCGAGGAACAGCTTACGGAAAAAGCACGCATCGAAATGATGCTGGATGAAGATACGTTTTTCGGTGAGGTTTTACTTGCGGGATATATGACATCCATCACTATAACTACAGTTGGATTCGATGATGTTGTCCGCGATTATGCCTACGAATTCATGAGTGAGAAGTGGCAAAGAGCGTATAACATCTGGGTAACCTGTTTCGTAATTATCGCGTATATGGTTATCCTTTATGTCAACGCGAATTTTGTAGCTTATCTTGTTGGCTCCCGTCTGGCTGAAACCATGAAGCGGCGTTCTCTACTCAAATCCGTCTCAAGGCTGAGTAATCATTATATCATCTGTGGCTGTAAAGGCGCAGGATCTGTCGTTATCAACGAACTTCTTCGCGTTGGGCTGCGAGTAGTTGGAATTGATTCAGATGTCGATCCATCTCCTGATCTGATAAAAAGGAGGGGATTCTACTATTTCTCTCAGGATCAAACGGATGAAAAACTTCTTAACGATGTCGGGATCCGTCACGCAGCGGGATTTGTGTCTTTGCTCCCTGATGCAAGTGCAAATCTCTACCTTACACTTACTGCGCATCTTCTGAACGATAATCTCAAAGTTATCAGCAGAGCGGTTGGAAGCGAAAGTGAGGCGAAACTTGCTCTGGTTGGAGCGGATGCTTCCTTCACACCTTCAATTGCCGTTGGTAGCAATCTTGTTGCCGATCTTTTTAATCAGGACACAATGGATTTCATAGAAAGAATGATAGGTGACCCGGAT
>DAOWAG010000229.1 GCA_030634715.1 Candidatus Aegiribacteria sp.
AACACAGTATGCCATAACCGGCACCGATCTTGAGGACATGGAGGTGATGACGGACATTCCTGTCTCCCTTATTGGACAGTCATTCGTGTCACCTGTCAGCGGTGAATCTGACATCATCTTACCTGAACCTGTCGGTTTTCGGGAGGTAGGAACTATTCTGGTTGCGTTTGAGGGGAATTTATACGGTTTCAACAGTGTGGCCGAAGCGAATACGTTCATGGGTTCTCCAGGAGACTTCTTCTTCAATGATTTTCTGGGAGTCACATCTGAACCGTGGGATATCGGTGAGTTCAAATGGCCTCTCTTCATAGGATTCACGCTGGCCTGGATCTGGATTGTCGCTTCAGTCTGGAGAGGCACGAAAACGGTAAGCAAGGTCGTCTTTTATACCGTTCTGATTCCGTGGGGACTGCTTGTCCTTTTCGTGATAAGAGGTGTCACGTTACCAGGGGCAGGAGTAGGTCTAAAATACTATCTGACTCCTGTATGGTCGAATCTGATGAGTGCTGACATCTGGCTCGCGGCTATATCCCAGGTGTTCTTCAGCCTGAGTGTAGGCTTCGCGATTATGATTGCGTACGGCAGTTTTCTCCCCGAAAAAACAAACATTGCAGCCAACGCCATGATTATAGGTATTGCTGATGCTCTGACAGCGTTCTTTGGCGGAATGGCTGTTTTTTCCGCGCTCGGACATCATGCGACGAATCTTGGTGTACCGGTTTCTCAGGTGGTCGAGAGCGGTCCCGGACTGGCATTCGTGGCATACCCTCATATTATCAGCACTCTACCCGCTGCCAGAATTTTCGGTGTTCTCTTTTTCATAATGCTTCTGACCCTGGCTGTTGATTCCGCATTCAGCCTTCTGGAGGCAGCCACATCCTCTGTGAAGGATAAATGGAATACATCGCACAGGAAGGCCAACCTTATCGTGGGAGGAGCCGCATTCCTTCTTGGGCTGCCAATGCTGACAGGTATGGGGATTCACATACTTGATATTGCGGATCACTTCATGAACAGCTTCGGCCTAACTCTGGTTGTTCTTGGTGAAGTGCTGATTATCGGATGGGGCACCGGCGCGAATAAGCAGAGGAAATACATCAATGAGAACTCCAGCTTCAACATAGGCCTCTGGTGGAACATCTGTATTCGCTGGCTCATTCCGATGGGGATTATCTGGATGATCTACAGTGAGATCCAGGACAGATCGGTGCCATACGGAAGTTTCAGTATTCGCAGCCAGGAATTCCTGTTTGGATGGTTGCTTATTATTCTGCTTCCAATAGTCGGTGACATCCTCGCCAACGCAAGAGGTAAGCAAATTGAGTAGAAGCACAAATAGATCAGTTTATTTGGTGGACAGTCTCTTACGCAAAAGGACTTCTGAAATTCTCGATTATTCCGGCAATTGTTCTGTGTTCAGCTAGAACGCGGTATTCGAGAAGTTTAAGAACCGTCCTGAAGTGCTTCCACTCCCTCCCGAAGTGGTCACTTGTCTCAATAAGCTCCTGCATTTCCTTGATGCTTATTTTCAGAAATTCAGAAGCGGTAGTGCTGTCGAGATCTTCTTCCAGAGAGTTGATAATCGCGTTGAATTCCCCTTGATCCAGCCAGATTCCTCCGCACTCTCTGCAGTAGTCCAGTTCAACCTTTGAATCAGCATAGGAGATTAAAGCCATCTTTTCTCCACATGCTGGACATTTAGCGGAGTCCCTCCTCATGTGGAAACCATTGGGTTCCTTCCAGAGATTGAATTCCATCCATGCGAGGTCAGGGTCAGCGATATTCCTTGCCTGTCTCAGTTCATCTCTGTCGAACCAGCTTCCACCGCATCCGGGGCAGGTCTCTATTCTTACTTCGGCAAATTCTGTTGCTTCCAGCTCTGTATCGCATCTGGGACATTTCATTAATCTTCCTCCTCTTCTCGCCAGTTCAAGGATAGCATGCCCAAACTGATGGCATTATCGACCACAACCTGTGCCTGTTTCGCTACAGGAGGGTCTATCATCTTCGAGCCAAGGACTACGGCTCCAAGCCCCTCCCTTTCCGCACTTTCCATGGCAAGCACAATCTTCTTTGCCCTGCTCACAGCACCAGGCTCAGGAAGGAATCCTTCGTTGATTATCGGAACCTGGAGTGGATGAATGCACCCTTTCCCGACAAAACCAAGGGTTTTTGCTCTTCTGATCGATTCTTGAAGTCCTTCTTTGTTCTTCACATCGGCATAAACAGTGTCTATCGGCTGAAGTCCGGCAGCTCTTGCGGCAAGGACAATCAAACTCCGTGCAGTGAAACTCTCTGTTCCCTCAACAGTTGGTATAACACCCATTTCCGCTGAAAGATCCTGTAATCCAAGGGTCAACGCAACAGACTCCTCCGGAACTGACATGGCAATTGAAAGAGCATTGAAGATTCCAAGAGGACTCTCTATTATCGGCATCAGCCAGACAGGTGCTACCCTGCCACAAATTTCCGCGAGTTTCTCAATCATGTCCCTTATGGAAGATACTTCATCCGCGGATTCAACCTTGGGCACCAGTATATGTTGAACAGGCTGCGGTACAATCCAGTCAAGGTCGTCCATTAGCTGTTCCCCCTGATTGATCCTCACCATTACTTCCATATCACCGAAATCAAGATTCCGCAGTGAATAAGCCACAAGTATTCGGGCCTCGAATTTCCTGTCTGGAGACACACTGTCCTCAAGATCCAGTATTACGGCATCAGCTCCGGATGAGAGCGATTTCTCCATGAATCGCGGACGGTTTCCGGGCACATACAGCCTTGATCTTCTGGGTCTGTATCGCTTTGATGGAGTGATATTCACTACCGGAGGTAAAGCCGGAAAATCGTCTCCAAGCACTTTTCGGGCAGCGGCCTCAAATCTGGCAGCGGCTACGAAGGGAGCAGCACCACAATCCTCTATCTCGGTGCAGCCTGTCTTTATTCCCATCCGCTCCGCTGTGTTCCGGACCGCCTCCTCAATAAGATCAGGGGAAGAGCTGCCGTTAATGCTGATCGAAAGTTCTGCATCAGTGTATTCGTATGTAATCTTACAGTC
>DAOWAG010000026.1 GCA_030634715.1 Candidatus Aegiribacteria sp.
TACACTTGTTATTGTATCCTTTGGATTAGTAATTGCCTGCCTTTTAGCAACAATTCCAACAAGCCTGTCTCCCGCTGGGGTAAATGCGACGACTGAAGGCATGACTCTGGGACCTTCACCGGTCTGTATTACGACGGCGTGTCCAGCTTCGTATATTGCCATACAGGAGTTCGTCGTTCCCAGGTCAATACCAATTGTGCTACCCAAAAGAGCCTCCTTACAAAGAACCCTCGCACACACTAATAATCCGAAAATACCTGATCATATTTCATATCCGGTAATATTCGTCATCACAATTTATCAGACAAGATAGCTTATTACTATTTTATCCACAAACTTGACAAGGTTAGTGTACCTTACTCATTGAAACATGTCAACTCTTGAGTGCACATTTTCTACGGTTCTCGAGCATACGGGAGACACAACACCTTTCTCACAGATAATCGCGGTTATCAGCTCTGCTGGAGTGACATCAAAGGCAGGATTCCAGAATCCCGCCTCTGGCGGAAGCAGCTCTCGATCACCAAATGTTGAAAGCTCTGCCCTGCTTCTTTGCTCAATAATGATTTCAGCTCCTGTATCTGTTGCCTGATCAAAGGTTGAAAGAGGAGCAGCTACATAGAACGGAACACCATGTTTCGAAGCTGCAAGGGCAAGGGAATACGTGCCTATCTTGTTCGCAATGTCTCCATTTGCGGCAACCCTGTCGCTTCCGACTATCACCGCATCAATTCTGCCATCCCGGATAAGTGAAGCAGCAGCAGAATCTGGAAGAACATCAACGGGAATCCCGGCACGAATCAGTTCCCATGATGTCAGCCTCGCACCCTGCAGAAGCGGTCGTGTCTCATCAGCATAGACCTTTCTGATGAGGCCACGGTCCCACGCTTCATAAATAACCGCAAGAGCAGTGCCCAACCCTGCTGTTGCAAGTCCACCCGCATTACAATGGGTTAATACTGTTGAGTCGGGTTCCAGCAGATCCGCTCCAAAACAGCCCATACTCCGGCTTGCATCCAGATCTTCTCCAAGGAGATTATCAGCCGATTCCAGAAGAGCCTGAATTGATTCTTCTCTTGTGACTGTTTTCCGGAAGACTTCATGCTGTATCTCAATGCAGTGGAAAAGATTAACGGCAGTAGGTCTGGTTCCCGACAGTATATCAAGCTTCGCCAGAAAACCCTCTTTGAACCCAGGGCCAGAATCCGTAGTTATCGCTGCAAGCACTGCTCCGTAAGCAGCGGCTATTCCGATTGCTGGCGCTCCTCTGACCGCGAGGCTCCTGATAGCGGAAGCAAGCGAATCTACATCACGGCATTCTATGTACGCCTCATTGACGGGCAGTTCACGCTGATCAAGCAATCTCAGCGAATCTCCAATCCATCTGAGCGTAGGCAATGGATCCATGTCAGCCGTTACCGGAAAGTATTTTCAAACAGATCGATAGTATAGAAGCGGGTTCCATCATTCTGCCATCTCCCATTGTTCCGCAGGCAAGGCGTCCCCTGGTTGGACCGGCAAAAGTAATGCCACGATTCCTCAACTTCGCTACATTCTCATCTGTGGCCGAGTTCTTCCACATTCTTGTGTTCATTGCGGGAGCCATAACAACAGGCGCTTCATTCGCCAGAAATACAGAGGTGAGGAGATCATCAGCGATGCCATTCGCGGTTTTCGCGATATAATCTGCCGTAGCCGGTGCTACAACCAGAAGTGAGCAATTGTCAGTTAGAGATATATGCGGTACGTGATCACCGGGTTGATCTGTAAAGAGTGAGCTGAATACAGGTCTTCCGGTAACGCAGGCCAGCTGTGTTTCCGAGACGAATCTCAGCGCGTTCGGTGTAAGAATTCCGTCAACTTCGAAACCCTCCATCCGGAGAAGAGAGGCCAGAGCAACTCCTTTGAAAGCAGCCGCACTCGCCGTGATTCCCAGTAGTATTCTTTCATCCATTTTCTGCCCTTTCACCTATACGGTCAATTCCCACAAGAGTAAGTTCCGGGTATATTTTAAAATTATTCCTGCACTTCCCCGCAATTCCGGGTGCCCATCCTCCTGTTGCCCATAATTCCGGAGTACCCTTAACCGTACTCTTCAGTTTATCAACTATGTAATCAGTAGCGCCAACAGCTCCAAGAAGAACCCCGGAACAGACAGCCTCGGATGTGCTTTGACCAAGCGGGGATTCAGGAAATTCAAGATCAACAGGATTGATCTTCTCAGCCTTCTTGAAGAGTTCTCCTGCAGCAGTACCAACACCTGGCGAGATAGCTCCACCAAGGTAGGTGCCGGCTTCGTTGATTACATCGAATGTCGTGGCAGTACCGAAATCCACGATTATTGCGGGTGGTGACCCAAGCGCTAATGCTCCAACCGCGTTGGCAAGTCTGTCCGCGCCAATCTCATGGGGAAATTTGCAATCGATTGCGATTCCGGATGATTCCTGATTCACTTCGATAGATTCAACACCAAGATACCGCTTGGATAGAATGCGGACGGAATGTCTCACCTGTGGCACAACACAGGCAAAGACCACTCTTTCAGGCAGACCACTGTCGTTCGCTTTAAGAAGTGACCTCAGTATGACCCAGAGGTCATCAGCGGTCCAGTGCGTGGTTGTAATCCTCCACTGGACATCAAGAGATCCATCTATAAACACACCAACCGATGTGCGTGTATTTCCTATATCAAGTACCAGCCTTTTCATTTAATCTTCCAATCAAATCCGATATCAGCGGATTTCGCTGAATGCGTCAGAGTCCCGGAGGATATTCCATCGACTCCAGTTTCGGCAATTTCGCGAATATTTCTCAATGTAATTCCTCCAGATGCCTCAAGATAGCAACCACTTCCGGACGCGATTCTGACTGCTTCTCTCAGTGTCCGGGCCGTCATGTTGTCCAGAAGAATTCTTTCCGGTTTCTCGATAAGTACACACTTCAACTGATTCAGAGAATCAACTTCAACCTCGACTGGCAGACCTTTCTTCCGCAGTTTCATGATCACAGTGTGAAGTTCTTCTGTGCCGCCTGCGACAGCAATGTGGTTATCCTTGATCATTGCAAGTTCTGACAGGTCAAATCGATGGTTTACGCCTCCTCCAACTCTAACAGCGTATTTCTCAAGTGCTCTGAGACAGGGGGTAGTTTTCCTTGTATCAAGGATCTCTACTCCGGTATCCTGTACCGCACTAACATATTGTGACGTAAGGGTAGCGATCCCTGAGAGATGGCAAAGAAGGTTCAGAGCAACTCTCTCTCCCCTGAGAAGAATTCCGGCAGGACCTATCAGGCATCCCAGAGATTCTCCTGAAGAGACGAATGCTCCATCTCTGACATACTGTATACATTCAGGCGGTTGACATTGGAACATCTCAGCAAGTGAATCGAAGACCTGATTAACCAGAAACCAGCCTGCCACTATCAAACCACCGCGGGCGACAATCATACAGGTCTGCTGGTCATCTCTGTCAGACTCCATAGCATCTGTTGTAATATCATTCTGCACAGCATCTTCCAGAAGCGCGTTCCGCACAATAAATTCACCGGCTGAAACGCGATCTGACCAGTTTACTGATTTGGTCATTCCCCCTCCAGAATATCTGGGGATCCATACACAAGTTCACCGTTGTGAATGGTGCCAACGATTTTAATTTCATCCCATGGAGTTTTGAAAGGACTATCGGACAATACGGTCATATCAGCTTTTCTTCCTATGCAAAGAGGTACGGACAACTCATCAAAACCACACAGTGATGCTGCTCCAAGAGTATAAGCATTAAGAGCCCTGCCGGTGTCAAGTCTGAATTCGTCATAAGGATGATCCGTTGCTCCCTGAAGACCTCTGAGAGGTCCGAACGGCATACCGTCGCTGCCGAATCCAAGAGAGAATCCCGATCGCTCAAGAAGTCCGAACGGGTTCAGTCTGAGAGATCGCTCTCTCCCGAGTTTTTTCTCGTACAGTCCCCCCCGATGCTGCCATCTTTTCACAAAATTAGGCTGCATGATAAATAAGTGCACGGATGGATCCCAGTTTCCGGGCCATGCGGGAAGGAGTTCCTCCGCGTGTTCCACCCTTATCTTTGAAATTCCATCCTGCCTGGTTCTCTCTAAATAGAGCTTACTCACTCTGTCAATCTGCTGCAGTGCTCTTGCGCCGATAGCATGAAAGGTAGGCGCAAGCCCCAGCCTGTCTGAAAGCAGAAGACAGTTAAGCACCTCGTCATCATTCATAAGTGGATTCATGATCGTTCCATCAAGATATGTACCGCTCACTGCTGCCGTCTTTGCTCCAAATGATCCATCAAGAAAGAACTTCAGTCCATGCAAACGGGAAAGGTCGGCTTTACCTTCCGCTAAAGCTTTCTCAAGGAGTTCTGCGTCTTCTCCAAACACAGAAACTGACATCCTTACAGGGGGATTGTTCCTGGCAAGAGCTTCTTCTGAAAAGAAATAATGTTCAAAACTATAGACAGCAGTGACACCGGATGAATAGCAGATATCGGTAGCCAGGAAGGCTGCATCTCTCAAAACGTGTGGTTCAGGCTGGTATAAGTTCTCAAATCCAAAAATAATTCCTTCACGGATAATACCTGAACTCCAGTCAACACCCTCAGAATCGGACGGCAGCATCCTGAGCATTGCCGTATTTACAAGAGCCTTGTGACAGCAGACCCGCCTGATGAATATCGGTCGATCTCCCGTTACTGCATCGAGTTCTGAAAGTGAGGGAAGTCTGGAATCTGACCATATGCTTTCATCAAAATTACTCCCTCTCAGAATTTCTCCAGTCTTCTCATCCCTTACTTCGGAAGCCAGCATTTCCAGAAATTCACTGGAAGATCCTGCAGATTCCAGATCAAGGTAAAGACGCTGGAGTCCCGACCATGTGAAGTGACAGTGAGCATCTACAAATGAGGGGATGATGAACAGGTCTGATCCCGAATCAGGAGAGGGAGAAATTCCAGTGATCCTGCCATCGAAGAACTCAATCACTGATGCGGGAAGAAGTCGATCATTCGGTCCTGTCCATGCTGCACCACAGATAATGGAACTCATAACTCCCGATCTTTCAGATGATGAAACATCAGATCAAGGACTTCTGCCTCTACTTCGAAACTGAAGAATGTGGAATTTCCTCGACGCTCCACGGCTGCAACTCTGCCTCTGATCTCCGCTGTCACAGGGCCACCAGGAGGAACAGGGCCTTCAGCGAATTCCCTGAGTCCTCTTCCCGGATCTGATATCTCTCTGGCTTCAATCTCAGTAAGTTCACCTCTATGCCTGAACCATCTGGTCAGAATTATGAAGCTTCCTTCACTGATTGATGAAGCCGCTGGAAATCTTACATTAAGCGTAACTTGAGAGCTGTCATCCTTGACAGTGCTGTCATAGAATGCTGCTCTGTTTCTCCCCTCCCTTTTCGCGACATATAGAGCCTGGTCAGCAGCTACAAGAAGTTCACTTCCGGCAACATCAGGGAAAGTGCTGACTCCAAGAGATACTGTTACAGCAAGCGGTACTTCCGAAGATTCAGAAGAAGTTCCATCAATTGGTTCAAACGGACTCCTGTATATAAGTTCGCGAATATGCTCCGCAGTTGCCATGGCTTCAGCACTAGATGTATTCGGGAGAAGAATCGTTATCTCTTCACCACCATATCTGTAAGCTTCTCCACGGTACTTGACGGTTCGTCTGAGAATGCCGCATACATGTCTGAGAACTTGATCACCGGTATCATGCCCCCATCGATCATTGAATTTCTTGAAATGATCAATATCAATCATAATCACCGACAGAGGCATAGACTCTTTTCCCATTATCCGAAGCAGAAGAGGAAGATTTTGATCAAGAGCTTTTCTTGGCGGAATTCCTGTAACCGAGTCAAGCTCTCCAGTCCATGGATACTTCAACTGAGATTCCTTTGCAGCAATTTCCGCCATCAGGTACACCTCCCCGAAGGTTTTTTGAATAATAACACGATATCTCATTAGAAACAGGACAGGCAATTGACGCCCGATGCTTCATCCTACAGACTATAATGCAGGTGTTCGGCTATCGGAAGGATTAAATGAGAAAAGTATTCTATCTCCCGTTTTCACTCATTGCATTGCTATGCATCTCTTCTGCATGCGGATGGTCATCGAAGCAAAAAGAGGTTCTTTCTGCTTTCAATTCGACAGTTCAGTGTTTGGAGAATGGAGACTGGGAAAGCGCAACCAGTATGTTGAGCTGCTCGACAATGAGTTTCCTCGATTCTGCTGCTGAGAATCTGGCTCAGGAGGGATTAACGGAATACAGTTCCGGATCTGACCTTCTCTCCGTGATGTATAATGAATACATTGACTTCAATGGAGATGTAACTATTATTTTCCTTCAGGGAAGCAAAGCAACTGTCACGGTCTCATCAGGTGAGTATTCCATGATTCTTGAGGATGGAATCTGGAAGCTGGAACTGGAGCAGTTGTGCAGAAATGGATTGAACAAGGCGTTTGAGGGGTCTTATCTTCAATTTGAAGCACCGGGGTATATTTAGTAATTCACATAATAGTTATTAAGAAATATTCATGTTGAATACCGTACCGGTTCGGAAAACCGGGACATTTGACAGGAGGAAGAACCGGATGAGGAAAGCAGCGGTTATGCTGGGAATCTTTGCACTCGCGATGATTGCAGGTTGCGGTCAGCAGGAACAGGAAGCTCAAGTTCCGGAACAGGACACATTACCGGTAATTACAATCATTAATGGGCTTGAAGCCTGGAATATCTATGCCATACTGATTGATCCTTCGGATTCTCCATGGGGTGAAGATAGACTTGGTGAAGATGAGATACTTGCCCCTGGTGAATCCTTTACACTTGAGGTTACCGAGGGTTCATGGGATATAATGGTTACCGATGAAGACTTCGATACTTACACTCTCTGGCAGGTTGAGATAGGATCAGAGGGTTACGTCTGGAATGTAACTCTTGAAGATATTGATACAGCGTGGGATGAAGAAGAATTCGGTGAGCAACTCATTCTTGAGACAGGTGAGGGAGCCGCACCAGTTGTCATAACCAATAATCTTGATGGATGGGATATCTATTTTGTCTACGTCAGCCCACCGGACAGTGACTGGGGTGATGATTGTCTCGGCATGGATATCCTTGCACAGGATGATGAAATCACTGTATGGGTTGATCCTGGAAACTACGACATCCGGGCAGAGGATGTAGACGGCGACACATACACACTCTGGGACGTTGAGGTCGATGTCGACGGATATTACTGGTTTGTCACTCTTGAGGATATAGATTAGCAAAATAAGAACCCGTGGAGCGCGAAAGCACTCCACGGGTTCTCTTCTAAGTACAATTTTCTATTTGGAGTAGAACTCCACTACCATTCTTTCATCAACTTCCAGCGGCACATCTTCCCTTGCAGGAAGCATCTTCATGATGATTTTTCTGGTTGCAGGATCAACATCCATGAAGGGTGGAATACCAATTCCGGACCCCTCGGTAATATTTTCCTCAACAGCTTTTAGTTTCTTACTTTTCTCCTTGAGAGAAATAACATCCCCGACCTTCACTGAGAATGAAGGGATATCAACTTTTCTGCCGTTCACGGTTACATGCCCGTGACCGACAAGCTGGCGCGCTGAGGGTATTGATCTCACAAAACCGGATCTGGCTACAACATTGTCCAGTCTGCGCTCAATTAGCTGAAGCAGGTTATGACCTGTCTCACCCTTCATGGTCGCGGCTTTGGCGAAATATTTTCGCAGCTGCTTCTCAGAGAGACCGTAGTTGAATCGAATCTTCTGTTTCTCGATCAACTGCAGCCTGTAAGTGGATTCACGTCTTCTGTGCCATCTTCCGCCATGCTCTCCTGGAGGATTCTGGTTAGTGGGTTCTTTTCGTGTCAGGCCCGGTAAAGGCCCCAGGGATCTGATTTTGCGGAGTTTCGGACCGCGGTATCTTGACATTCAGCAACCTCCGTGTCTCTGCGCCGCACGATAGTTATCGCGGCATGATAATCTCACCGGCACTCACCGGTGAACTGTGCTCGGACAGCCATTATCAGTACTAAGGCGCAATTAGTAATAACGATGAAATCTAGTGCTACAGGCTATGATGCGTCAAGGTAGTTGGGGACATGCAGCAGAGAACAAGTTTATTGGGGACACCCATAGAGTTGAGTGTCCCCGTATGCTGTTATCTGATGACCACGCAGGATCGAACCACGGTTTCTCCACCTGAGGTAAGTCTCAGAAGGTAGATTCCACCTGGAATGGGCGATCCGTTTGAATCGTCTCCAGCCCATGTAACCGAGTGCGTGCCGGAGAGTTGATCCCCGGAAACCAGATTCCGCACAATCCTTCCGGATATATCGTAAATATCAAGTGATGCTGTACCGGAAGAAGCAAGAGTGTAAGTAAATACTGAGGATACTGCGAAGGGGTTCGGGCTTGGAGCGGAAAGCGAGAAGTCGTACAAGGCATCCGGTCCATCCTCTATTCCTGTAGCAACAACAGCATAGCCCACATAGGGATAACGGTTATGGAACGTAGAGGTAATCGTGACATCTTCAGAAGACGGAATTGTAGGTATTTCAAGCGTCACGAGACCAGAAGCATCGGTGTAACCGCTTTCAAGCAGAACATCACCCTGCACAATACCTACAAGTGCACCTTCGACAGGAGAACCTGCTGCAGTAACAGTAACATTCCAGGGACCGGGTGATATGTTACCCCAGTGATCCGCGTCAAGATGGACAAGCGGTGATGTTTCAGTGAAAATATCAAATTCGGGACAGCCGAAAATCATATGCATGTTGCTGTTGCTGGTGCTTCCGGTGTACTGATACGCTTTGATCTTGCCGTAATCGAAGGCAGCTCCCATATGGTACATTTCCTCTTCGAAGTAACCTTTGAACTGGTACAGAGCCAGTGAATCGGTGGGTCCCACCGGGCTGTTCATGGTGGCTCCCATGAAGCCTATGGCTCCTTTAGGTGAAGCTATGCTGCCGTAGCTCATCCAAGCTTCTCCGAAGCAGGTGGTCGAGCCGTCGAAAGCGGCATTCTGACACGCGATGGAACTGATCCAGGGGAGGCGCCTGCCATTGCTTAGAGCGTCAACATTACTGTTGCTGAATCCTGTTGTACCCCATGCTGTTAGACTGCCATGACCGATATAACTGAGAAGAGAAAGACCACTGTTCACTTCAGCTGATATGTTCGATATTGTGGGAGGAATACCGCCGTAGGAGCTGCTGTTACAGTATAGGGTTGTAGGCATTCCATGATCCAAGAAAATATTAGCGTATCTCCATGACATCCATGGGTCCTGAAAATCTGTCGA
>DAOWAG010000304.1 GCA_030634715.1 Candidatus Aegiribacteria sp.
AGTGACCGGTGATCAGCACTTCTAACTCCTCAAGGATTTCGTAGAGCATCCTGACCTTGATTCTGGCATTACATCTAACACATGGATTTGGTGTAAGGCCTTCCGTAAGCATGTTTTGAGACCACTCAACCACATCGACCCTGAAGCGCTCCGACGCATCCAGCCTTACAAGTTCCACATCAAGAAAATCAGCCACTTCTACCGCATATGCAGGGATACCGCTTCCATTTGTATCACCATACTCCGCTCTGACATCTCTGTACGGGCGGATTGCGAGGCTCAAGTCAACGGATGAAACGACGCCGCCGGATAGAGCAATCAAAGCACGGGAGTTGTGGTTCACAGGAAATCACGCACCGAATTTTGCCAGTTTCCCGGCTGAAGCCAGAAGAAGCGGCATGAGTTCCATCGCTCTGAACGAACCCAAAGTCCCTGAATGAGCTTCTCTTTCTGAAAATTCAAGATTGTATCCTACTCTTTGAGGACCACCGTTGATAAGTACTGGAACAGGATGCCAGCTGTGCAGTCTCATGGAACATGGAGTACTGTGATCACCGGTAACGCAGATAACATCAAAGCCCAGTTCTAAAAAGGATGGGAAGTGTCTGTCAAATTCTTCAATAGCCTTAATTTTGGCCGGTATGTTCCCATCTTCTCCGGCGCTGTCCGCCGGCTTGTGATGGAGAAAAATGAAATCATTTCCACTTTCAAGCGCTTTCTCAACAGCTCTTGCCTGACCATCCAGATCCTCGGGTTCACATCTAAAAACATCCATACCTACGAATCTCGCTACACCTTTGTACATCGGATAAAGCGCCGCAACTGCTGGAGTGAGCCTGAAACGCTCTCGCATGGATGGGAATTCCTCATAGAGAGAGAAACCACGCAGAAGAATGAAATTGGCAGGATGTCTGTCTTGCAGAATTCTCCCGGCATCCCTGATGAAGTCCCTCACAACCCGTGCAGACTTTCCTGAACCCGTAACACTGAGAGGCTTTTCCCCTGTGAGCCCCGGATCAGTATCCACAATATTATCATCGAGACCTTCTCCCCGGAATACTACACAAGCCCTGTGCTGCTTAACGGGAAAAACGAAAATCTCAACGTCATCGATCTCAATATTTGACAGAAGTCCGACAAGTTCAGTACACTTATCAGTTGATATTCTCCCTGCTCTTCTGTCGGTTATTAGGCCATTATCGTCTACAGTACAGAAGTTGATTCTTACTGCAAGGTCTCCAAATTCCAGGTTAAATTCCATTCCAAGCGCTGCCAGAACTCCCCGGCCAACCTCGAAAGCAACAGGATCGTATCCGAAAAGTGCAAGATGCGCCGGACCACTTCCGGGTGTGATTCCGTGGGACACAGGAATATGCATTCCGAGTGCGCTCTCAGGCACAAGTCTGTCAAGCTCCGGAGTTTCCGCTGCCTCAAGAGGTGTCCTGCCTCCGAGCTCAGCACTTGAAACATCGCCAATACCGTCAATGACTGCGAGCAGTATCCTGGTATCAGTCTTTCGAGCAAGATTTTCTGTCAATCCTTTGTACATAACGCACCTCAATTCTCAGGATTTGAATAAAATTCCTTCTTGAGAGGTTATAACCCCTGCCATGAATGGTAACTCTCCTGATTTCCGAAGGATCTCCAGAGTTCTATCTGAATCCGTTTTCTCGACAACTATCAGCATCCCTGCACCCATATTGAAGGCTTTGCGCATTTCAGCTTTATCTATATTTCCCTGCTCGCGGATAATTTTAAATATCCCCGGAATCTCCCATGTATCATCTATCAGCGCGCCGCACCCTTCAGGGAGGATTCTTGAAAGATTCCCGGGTATTCCTCCTCCTGTAATATGTGCGATTCCCTGTATCAGACGCTTCTCAAGCAGGGGTTTTATCACGTTCAAATAGCTTTTATGAACGGCAAGAAGAGATTCCCCGAGTGTTGCTCCTTCAAGCAGCGCAGGTTTATCTTCAGGAGACATTTCCGTAATCTCGAACAGAACCTTCCTGGCAAGAGAATAGCCATTTGTATGCAGACCGTTTGACGGAAGACCGATGATGGTCATACCTGGTTGAATGTTCGAACCATCAATAATCATGCTTTTGTCCACAAGTCCTATAATTGTCCCGGCTACATCATAATCGCCTTCACTGTAGAATCCGGGCATCTCAGCGGTTTCACCGCCGAGAAGCGCACATCCGTTCTCTCTGCATGCGACAGCAAGCCCTGAAACGATGGAAGAAATTACAGAAGCTTCCAGTTTTCCGCATGCGATGTAGTCCATGAAGAAGAGAGGTCTGGCTCCCTGAACCAGAATATCATTAACACAGTGATTGACCAGATCCTTACCTACTGTATCAAATTGACCTGTCATGGAGGCAACTTTCAGTTTTGTGCCAACACCAT
>DAOWAG010000419.1 GCA_030634715.1 Candidatus Aegiribacteria sp.
AGCTGCGCGAACATCTCGGTGATCGCAGAAACCTTTACCCATGTGAATAATCCATTTCTAACCGTCTCAAAGGATACCTGTCCGGCTCTTCTTGGATAATGAGATACAGGGATCTGTACCACAGAGAATCCTTTTTTCTCAGCAAGGAGAAGTATCTCAAAATCCACCACTCCGGATGTAGATTCGGGTTTGATTACTTTAAAAATACTTCTTCTGAAAAGCTTGAAGGACGCATCAGTGTCCTTGAATCCACCACCAAAGAGTGCAGATGTCACAGCTCCGTAAGCAATTGAATAGAGAAGACGCATCCATGGATCTTTTCTCCTGTGTCTGTATGCGGAAACGATATCAGCTTTATCCCGAAGATCAAGTACTTTATCGAGTTCATTAAGATCGAACTGACCATCGCAATCAGTATAGAATATCCATGGCATTCGCGAATGATTGATTCCCGTACGGATGGCGCTTCCAAATCCAAGATTGCAGCCATGTCTGACAACTCTGATTCTTGAATCTTCAAGTGAGATATTCTCTGCTATATCAGCGGTTTTATCAGTTGACCCGTCATCGACCAGAATAATTTCCCATCGCTCGCAAAGCCTCTCAAGCACACCCTTCGCTGATTCAATCATGAACTGAACGTTCTCTTCTTCGTTATATGCTGGAAAGAATACGGTCAATCCTTCCGAATCCATCTTGCGGTCTATGATATCGTTTCCCCTTTGTCTGATTTGTGAACAATATGTAAGATGAAAAATATGCCAAATCGGCTATGAAGTCTACAGAGTTCAGGGCTTGATATCTTTTACAGCGGAATTATCTTATTATATATATTGTTATTGGCTTTAATCGGAAGGAGCCGTCATGAATGGAAAAGCAGCGATACGGTTATTCTCAATATCAATATTGTTAACTGCTTCAGTACAGGCAGCAACCACGGAGTTAATGACGGAGAAGCTGAAAGACAATTCAAATCCTGAGTTCTTCATTGTTGATCATCAGTCAGATTCCTCCAGTTTAGAGACCGCTGTCATCGGTACTGACGAGATCAGGACTATGCCGGTTGCAGGCATCATCGATATCGTCGAATTTCAGACAGGTGTAACCGACTGCGGCAGCAGAAGGGGTGAAATATCCGCTTTCAGCGGCGGATCGCAAAATGCTGAGATAATTAAAACCTCCGCACTTTCTGCTTCCTCTGAACATAACCTCCACTTTCGCGGCGGACGGAGAGGAGAAATGCTTTATATCATAGACGGTGTTACCCATATCGATCCCATTGACAATACTTTCAGTAGCTATATTCCACTATCTTCGATTTACGAAACCACAGTGATCACAGCTGGTTTCAATGCTGAATATGGTAACGCTCAATCCGGAATTGTTGACATTGTCTCCCGCGAGGGCGGCAGTTCATACCATGGTGGAATCAGCCTGAGCGGAAATGACTGGGAGACCATCGATCTTGCCAGCGACTGGACATGGCACAGAAGAACACCATGGGGCAACGCAGAATTGAACTCGGAAGCATTTTTAAGCGGTCCCGAACC
>DAOWAG010000300.1 GCA_030634715.1 Candidatus Aegiribacteria sp.
TGAGCAGGTGGAGGAAGAAGCATCGGTGGGTGAAGTTGTCAGGAAAATGAGACTTGCTGGAGAATCGGGCGGCGGAAGATTCATGATCGACAAAGAACTGGGCGTGAGGGTATTCACTCCGCCTGCTGTTTTGCAGGAATAGGAGAAAAGCAATGGCAAACGAGTTTAATGCCTTTGAGGTTCTGACTATGGCGGAGAGGATTGAGATCAACGCGCAAAATTTCTATCACCTGGCCTCTAAAATGATGGACAATCCTGACATCTCCGAACTGTTCTCGAATCTGGCAGCCTGGGAGAAGGAACACGAATCTCTCTTCACCGAAATGAAATCCGGGCTGTCCGAGGGTGAGATGGCTTCCACCGCAATCGATCCCTACAACGAACTTATGCTCTACCTCTCGGTAATGGCTGACGAGCATGTGTTTGTGAGAAATGATCTTGACCCGGCTTCTGTGATTGGTGACAGATCGACTCCCGAGGATATTATTGATCTTGCAATTGAATTCGAGAAAGAATCAATTCTTTTTTTCCTGGCTTTAAAGAGACTCATGTCAAAAAGATCTGGTTCTGAAGAAATCCAGAAAGTCATTGACGAGGAAGTGAACCATATGGCTTACCTTGCCTCGAGGAGAAGGATATTGAGAAGCAGCTGAACCGTTTATACCAGAGAAATTAAGGAGGAAATTCTTTGAGCGCTTTCAAGGCTGTTAAGCTGACAGAAAAAGTATACTGGGTTGGCGCTGTTGACTGGGCTATAAGAGACTTCCACGGCTACAGTACAAGCAGGGGAACTACTTACAACGCATTCCTGATACTTGCCGATAAGGTTACTCTGATCGATACCGTTAAGAAGCCCTTTTTCAGTGAGATGATGTCAAGAATTGCCTCAATTATAGATCCTGGGGAGATCGATTACATTATCAGTAATCACTCGGAAATGGATCATACTGGTGCGCTTCCTGAGACAATTTCTGCTGTATGTCCTGAGAAAGTTTTTGCTTCACCCATGGGGAAGAAAGCAATTGCAGGCCATTTTCACTGGGATTCTGACGTTGTGACAGAGGTTAGAACGGGAGACATGATTTCCCTTGGGAACTTGAACATGACCTTTATTGAGACGAGAATGCTTCACTGGCCTGACAGTATGATATCCTACATTCCAGAGGAAAAAGTACTGTTCAGCCAGGATGGTTTCGGTATGCATCTCGCGACCTCAGAACGCTTTGACGATCAGCTTCCGATGCACATCCTGGATGAAGAAGCCTTGAAATATTTCGCCAACATACTAATGCCTTTCTCTCCTCTTGTAACCAGACTGATAGATCAACTCGGTAATCTTGATCTTGATATAGATCTCCTCTGCCCTGATCATGGACCAGTATGGAGAAGCAATATTGACCGCATCATCGGCAACTGGGCTGAATGGGCAAAGCAGAAGCCATCTCTGAAAGCTGTGATTGTGTTCGATACTATGTGGCATAGCACAGCCGCGCTTGCTGAAGCTATCTGTGATGGTCTTGATTCAGAGGGAATTTCTGTCAGGATCATGCCTCTGAATGCCAGCAGCAGAAGCGATGTCGCTACTGAGGTTCTTGATGCAGGCGCGCTGATTGTCGGAAGCCCCACCATCAACAATCAGAGTTTTCCAAGAGTAGCTGACTGCATGACTTATCTGAAAGGTCTGAAGCCGAAAAACCTCGTTGGAGCAGCTTTCGGCTCATACGGTTGGAGCGGCGAGGCAGTTGAACAGCTTGAATCCCTGCTTGGTGAAATGAATATACCAATTGCTTCGGAAGGATTGAAAATCAACTATGTTCCTGACACTGAAGCACTGGAGAAAGCAAGGGATTTCGGTGTACGGATTGGAAAGAGAATTGTCGAACTGTCAGGAGAATCAGGATGATTGATACTAACGCTTTATTTACTTTGAGCTATGGTCTCTATGTAACCGGTTCACGATCCGGCGGTCGGATCAACGGACAGATTGCAAATGCGGTCTTCCAGATAACAAATTCACCAATGCGAATAGCTGTTGGAATCAACAAAGAAGAACTTACACACGAATTCATAAGCGATACAGGTGTCTGCTCGATAAATGTACTGAGCGAGAAAGCCGACCTTCCCTTCATAGGACAGTTCGGGTTCAGAACCGGTAGAGAAGTGGATAAGTTTGCGGATGTTCCTTATACACTTACTCCTTCAGGCTGCCCCTGTCCGAATGAGAATATACTGGCATGTATTGACCTTTCAATAAATGATAGCCTGAATGCAGGTACACATACTCTGTTCGTAGGAGAAGTAACCAATTGCATGATCACAGGTGAAGGAACTCCGATGACATACTCTTTCTACAGAGAAGTTCTGTGTGGGAAGACGCCTCCAACCGCGCCTTCACATATACCGGAAAATATAAACATCGGTGTTGAATCAAATAGAGAGGAAAAGATAGAAA
>DAOWAG010000381.1 GCA_030634715.1 Candidatus Aegiribacteria sp.
CAGAAGCCTGCAATGATGATCAATTGGATGAAGCACTGACTGCAATGGACGAAACTCTGGAGAAATCGAACGTTAGTTCTGAAACCGCATGGGGTGGTTTTGAACCTTCCGAACAGCAGAAAATACGCGATTTCAGGCACACTCTACCGGAATCAGTGAATCATCTGATTTCGGAAACGAGAAGGGAATGTCCATCCATCCACAAACTGGGTTCAGATGGAGCGGTAGAGCCGTCAAAACTCAGGGAGTACTACTTCAGAACAAGGGAGATCCTGGAAGAAAGAAATCTGCCTTTTGTTATCTTCGGTCATGCGGGGCAGGGGCATATCCACGCGAATGCTCTGCCGCACAATCTGAAGGAACTTGTGCTAGCTGAGGAGGCCATGTACGAAATCGCAGCAGCTGCAGTTGAAATGGGAGGAACTGTATCCGCGGAACATGGTCTTGGAAAACTCAAAATCGATTTTCTGAGCCTCATGTATACCGAAAATGAGATTGAGGGTATGCAGTTGATCCGTCGGATTATCGATCCAGACCGCCTCTTCTCGCGATCGCTGAAATTCCCCGGATGGACTTAATGAGATTATGAAAATCGGCAAGAAAATAGTGCACGACAGGGATCGATTCCAGGCCTTTTCAGTCCCATGTGACAGTACGGCTGATATAAACTGTATCATTAAACAGCTCACGGATGAATATCGACTGAAGAAGGCATCTCATCTGAGCTGGGCTCTCCGTACTGAGCAAAGCGACTCAATAAGGGAAATTAAGAATGATGGAGGAGAAAGCGGCGCGGGAAACTGCATACTGGAGATAATGCGTAAAAAGAATACCGTGAACACTCTTGTACTTGTAGCGAGATGGTTCGGCGGCAGGCACCTCGGAGGACTGCGATTCAGGATTTACAGGAGATTGACGGCGGAGATTCTGAGTAAAGGAGCAATTGTTAAATGTAATTAGAAGATCAGATTTTTGTATTGCCACAATATTACCGATGACATCAAGTTTCAGGAAATAGGTCCCCGAGGGCAATTCAGCTCCGCTTAAGGTAATATTGTGAACTCCCGGAGCAAGATAACACTTGAAGACAATCTGCACTTTGCGGTCTGTAATATCGTACAGTCCCAGGGAAACCTCTGATCCAGACTGTAAGTCAATGTTTCTCGATTTTATCCTCCACAATAATGAACCTGTGTTCTCCGATCATGAAGTGTGGCGGTGGAAAGGGCGGGAACGTTAATGCTCTTACGGAGTTGATGAACTCTTCCGGAGGGTGCACCTCGTGTGACAGTTCTTTCCTGTAGTGTGTGACTGCATCAGTGCTGTTCTGAGTACGAGTTTTCTGAAGCGCTTTGCGGCTTATCAGGTCATTGTAACACTCCTGGAACAGCTTCATCCCCTCAGCGACCATCATGTCATACAGATTCCGTCCGATGGTCATCTGAGAAATCGGAAAAGTGCGCTTGGCCAGTATGTCACCTGTATCAATTCCTGCATTTATCCTGTGCAGCGTGACCGCGTAGGTTGTGTCTCCGTTGCGTAATGCCCAGATGTTCGGATAGGCCCCTCTGTACCGCTCAGTGTCACCAAGATGAAGATTCCAGCAACCAAGACTCGGAATTGTGTAGATGCTTTCAGGGAGAATTCTGTCGTAAAATGCAACGATTATCAGATCGGGATTGTATTCAGCGATCTCATCCTCTGCGATCTCTATAATGTCGAGCTCACGGGGTGTTCTGTACCATTGTCCCCGAGTTTCGTATTCATTAACTACAAACCTGCCTTCCGCTTTCTGATCCAGGAGGAATACTGCAATTCCATACCCGATGTCCTTGCCGCAC
>DAOWAG010000124.1 GCA_030634715.1 Candidatus Aegiribacteria sp.
CGTAAAGAGAGGGTACACTGTAGAAGATGCTCTCTATCATTTGTATATCTTCTTCATCATGCACAAGCCAGAGAGTATGCCTGATGCCGTCCGGAGCTGTGAAATCGTATTCGGGATCATTTGTATCACAAATCCGAGCCTGTATTGAATCAAGTTCAGGAATATCGGGCTAGGTAAGGAAAACGGGACCGCACTGGGCGTTCTGGGTTTCAATATGCCTGATTCTGTCTTCTTCTTTTACCTGCCTCGTAAACTCATGTTTCTTGTTAAGGTTATTCCGCTAATCCTCTGCGGAAACGGTGGCAACAAGACCCACCTGCGAATGCCCACCCATGACCTGACGGTAAAAGTAAAAAATAGGGATATCTTCCTGAATCATCGCTCCGTTTTCCATCAGCCGGCGAAGATTTCTGGCTCCCTGTTCATATACAGCCCGGTCGTAAAGATCGATAGACGGTTTAAGATCAACTTCCGGTTTTACTACTCTCAGGAAACTGAGAGGATTCTCTTTCACGAGTTCACGTGCTTCTTCAGAATCGAGTACATCGTAAGGGGGAGAAGCGATCTTCTCAGCCAGTTCTTTTGTTGGACGGAGCCCGTGAAAGGGTCTGACTTCAACCATAATAGCCTCCAGTTGAATATCACATGTATTCTTTATTATTGATACTTTGAATGTAGAACACCAACAGCAACTTATATGGAGAATCTACTTCTGAGACGGATAGAACGCAATGTTTCAGGCTTACATTCCTCTACATTACTTCAATGCCATCGTACCTGTTCACGCAGCAGTTTCATTAGCATTATTAGCTGGATTGAAATCAGCAATCCGATTAGCAATCGAATTGAGTTATTAGACAAAACAGCAGGAGGAGCAAAATGAAAGTTATCGCTATTAACGGAAGCGCTAGGAAAGACGGAAACACAAGTAACTTGATAAAGATGGTTCTTGAAGAATTAAACAAAGGAGGAATAGAAACAGAGCTTGTTGAGCTCTCCGGAAAGAATCTCAGGAATTGTCTCGCATGTTATAAATGCTTTGAAAACAAAAATAGAAAATGTATTATCGATAACGATATATTGAATGAAATCATTGAAAAGATGGCAAATGCCGATGCGATTATCCTTGGCTCTCCAACCTATTTTGCTAATGTTAGTCCTGAAATAAAATCATTGATTGATCGCGCTGGACTTGTAGGAATCGCGAATGATTATCTTTTTGCCAGGAAAGCAGGAGCGGCGGTTGTGGCTGTTCGTCGGGCTGGAAGTGTAAATGTTTTTGATGCGATAAATAAATTCTTTTTCATCAATCAGATGATAGTTCCCGGATCTGTTTATTGGAATATGGGAATAGGATCACAGCCTGGTGATGTTAATAATGATGAAGAAGGTGTCAGAACAATGAAAATTCTAGGACAGAACATGAGTTGGTTATTGAAAAGAATAACTTAAATGAAATTAATTAAATTCTCCTTATTCTGCGGAAGCATTTACTTCCTTCTCATGGCAATAGCGCATGCTGTCAGGATAAAAATACCAGGATTATTTATTTACTTCAATGTTCCATCGTATGCATATCAAGATAGAATAATATCCCTGTTTGCATTTGGAAGTGCACTGTTCTTTTTCACTGCAGCAACTACCCTCTCAAAGACCTTGATAAAATCAATTCTTATTTTCGGATTTATTGCATCAGCCACGCTTACTTTCATTAATTTCAGCACCGATTTTATTTCAATGTCAGAAAATATAAACAAAATATGGTTTCATATGGAAGTCTTTATATTGTTTCTTTATTCAATATGGTTATTGTGGTGTTATAATAAATTAAAGAAAGAGGAGAGAGAATGGCAAAAGTCAAAGTAAATGATATGAATGTACTTGCCGTCTATGTTACTGATCTTGAGAAGGCACAGGCTTTCTATATTGAGCAGCTCGGATTTGAAGAGTGTGAAGAGATATCTCCAGGTATCCTCCTTCGATCCGGTGATGTGACTCTGTACATGGAAGCGGGACGTAAGGAGCGGAAATTCGAATCAAGAGAGTTTTCCGAATTCAGCCCTTGCTTCGCAACGGATAGCGTCAAGCAAACCTATGAAGTCATGAAATCATCAGGCGTCAAGGTTGTGGAAGAATATCAGGAATATGCGCCAACCTTTGCATTATTCAAGATTACCGATCCGGACGGCAATCTGATAGAAATAGCGGGGAAACCGTAATCACATAACAGGTCGGAATAGATATAAGCTCACGGAACAAGAACAGGTGAATGAGCATGAGTGAAAAGGTCAGAGTGCTCTTTCTCTGCACAGGGAACTCCTGCAGGAGTCAAATGGCGGAGGGTCTCTGCCATCATTTCTTGGGTGATGTAATTGAACCTTACTCGGCGGGAATCGAGAAACATGCGCTCAATCCTCTTGCGGTAAAAGTGATGCACGAAATCGGGATCGATATTTCAGGTCAGTACAGCAAGACAGTGGATGAACTCGGTGTCAGGGAATTCGATTACGTGGTTACCTTGTGTGGTCATGCGAGCGAGAATTGCCCATTCTTTCCGGCTGGAACGAAGGTGCTTCATCGGGGTTTTGATGA
Source organism: Candidatus Aegiribacteria sp. (assembly GCA_030634715.1). The sequence continues at coordinate 2,593 of DAOWAG010000124.1, forward strand.
CCCTCCGAGACTGGCGGCTGGATGCGCAAATGAAGAAGAAGCCTTGATCCACTATCGTCGCGTGAGAGATGAGATCAAGGATTACATACTTACTCTCTCATTCGCTCTGAACGCTGAATCATCAGGTGCAGGTGACGTTTCGCAGTTCGTTTAATCCGCAAGAATTACCACATTCGATGAAAATTATGATTCCAGTAAACATTGAAAGAACAAGCTCCGGCATAATCAATTCATCATGCTCCTGAGAAGATTGAGGAATTCCTCCCCTCTCTTGAGGTAGAGGAGCAGTTCCCGCTCACCTCCCGATTGAAGGTCGAAAACGACTGAGATCTCGGTGTATCCAAGAACATTCTTTCTATTCTCGATCGATCTGATATCAATAATAGGAATCACGTGATCAAGGTCAGCACCAAATGGCTTGACAAGCCAGCCGAACAAACCGTGAAGTTTTACATGAAGGTGGATGGATGTGAGACTGACATTTATGCATTTCCAAGTACTGACCATCTTAGTCCAGGGGTTCTTCTGCGACTGCGCCATTGCGTACCTCTCCTGGAACAGGAGGCTTCCATCGATCAGATTTCCGTATTCATCACCCATTCTACACTCCTGCTCTCACTGATGTGCTTCCGCAATTTTCAAACTCCATTCATGTTCGGAAATTACTGAGAAGACGCCAGCAGTCTGTGAGCCTTCTTCAGCATATCGATAATGTCTATGTGCTGAGGGCATTGCTCCATGCATTTGCCGCATTCGGTACATCCTGATGCTCTGTTCTCTTCGTCGAGGAAAGCGTAGTATGCCCTGGCGGTTTCGGGGGCTTCGTACATTTCGCTCATATTGTAATACTCGAAGATCCAGGGGATGCCAACACCTTCAGGGCAGGGCATGCAATATCCGCAGTTCGTGCAGGGAATTGACGCCTTCTTCCGATATTCCTCGCGGACTTCAACAAGAACCTCTTCTTCGTACTCTGTCATGCTTCCGATCCCTGAATTACAGGCGCTGGTGATATTCTGCTGGAGCTGCTGCAGTGTATTCATTCCGCTTATAACTGAAGCAATTTCCCCTTTGTCCCACAGCCACTGAAGTGACCAGTCGGCAGGTGTCCTCTGAACTACGGCTTCATCGAAGATCTTCTTCACGGATGAGGGTGGTTCCTTTGCGAGGAGTCCACCACGAAGAGGTTCCATGACCACTACCGCAAGCCCGTTATCAGTCGCGTACTTCACGCCCTCTGCACCGGCCTGGAAATCTACATCCATGTAGTTGTGCATCAGCAGAGTCATGGTCCAGTTGTCGTACTCATCAATTATTCTCTTAAACAGGGGGAGTTTGTCGTGGAATGAGAAGCCAAGATGCTTTATAATGCCATCAGCCAGTTTTTTCTCTGCCCAGTCAATGTATCCCAGGTTCTTCACCTTGTCCCACCAGTCCCTCTGAAGCGCATGGAGGAGATAGAAATCTATGAAATCGATCTGAAGGCGCTCCATCTGTTCATCGAAATACCTGTCGAAATCATCCCTTTTCTCGATCTTCCAGCACGGAAGTTTGGTGGCTATTCTCACCTTCTCCCTGTATCCATTTTTCAGCGTTTTTCCAAGGAATGATTCACTTTCTCCGTCATGGTAATTCCATGCGGTGTCAAGAAGATTCACACCGTTATCTATGGCATAGTGTATTATTGCTGCAGCTTCATCCTCAAGGATGAGCGAAGTATCCTTTTCACGGTGAGGCAATCGCATAATGCCGAAACCCAGAGAGGATACCTGCCAGTCCAGCTCACCGAAATTTCTGTATTTCATGATTACCTGCCTTAGGAGATTGAATTATTCAACTGTTTATTTGAGTGAGAAATGCTCAGTACATAGCATAGAGTATTTCCATAAAGGCTATCCAGCATTCAGAAACTCTACAGACAGGATACTCGATCCTGTTGGCTGGTATTACTCTGTCTGCTTCGAGAATACGCAGGGCAGACGCAGCCTGTCAAGCAAAGAGCGAATACCAGCCTGCAAATTCCACCTTTAATTTCAGCTGAATTTGTTTTCCAACTCTGTAACAGGTCTGGCATACTGGAATTCCCCACTGAACTTTCGCGCGTAAATGGCCTGAACAGGGCAATGGTTGTAGCAGGCCCAGCACCCATAGCACTTCTCGTGGTCAAAG
>DAOWAG010000254.1 GCA_030634715.1 Candidatus Aegiribacteria sp.
CCCCTGCCGGCTCTTCTGAGATTCGGCGGCACCGATGAGGACAGGGCAAGAGAGCTCTTTGAGCGAGTATCAGCTGACCTTCCGGTTCCTGTAAAAACTTATTCCGCGGAGATATTCCCGAATGCCATGGTGGATGATATTGAAGGTATCGCGATGGAGAATCCACCGCGAGTTCAGCCGCCACCCTCACCCGAGGGAGAGCCTGCGATAAAAGTGGAAACCCCGCCGGGTGATACCTCTTTCTATCCTGAGAAGTGGGAAAGCGAGGAAGAACCGCCTTCTGTCAGCGTATGTCCGACCGGATACCTGCTCTGGAATAATGGAAAACTGGAAGTGAATCCTGATGCTAAATGCATAGGATGCCTCATGTGTGAAACAACATCCCTTCTTGAGGGTAATGGTGAGATCAGAATACATCTGGAAATGCCTGCGGAGGTGGACTGATGGCTGGAATACTTAAATATCTTGCAGACGTTGATACTCCCGAAACCCTCGTCTTCGGAATTACCGGAAGACAGGGAAAGAGCAAATCCCGGCTTATGAGAAAGTTCGGCACAAAAATCGTTGCCGGATGTACTCCCGGTAAGGGCGGGCAGGAAGTGGATGATGTACCTGTATTCAATTCCGCAGCAGAAGCCGTAAAGGCTTTTCCGCAGCTGAATACAGCGGTTTTCTTCGTACCCGCAGGTGCTGTCATGAAAGCAGCGATAGATGCCATTGATGCCGGACTGAAATTCCTGGTTCTCACAGCTGATGGAGTACCGGTGCAGGATGAAATCGCTTTAAAAGAATATTCTTCAAAAAAGGATTCAGTCTACCTCGGACCAAACACAGTCGGTCTTCTCGATACTTCTGGTTACCTTTTCGGACTTATAGGCGGCAGCGCAACATGGGCGAATAAGAACTATAAACCTGGAAGGGTGGGTGTCATCTCGCGGTCAGGCGGTCTCTCACAACTCCTTGGCGCCTTTCACTGCAGACCCAACCTGCCGGGTCCCCGTGAAGATGGAACATTCGGACCGCTGTGGGGCGAAGACTATCCTGGACTTTCCGCAGTAGTATGTGTTGGGGGTGATCCCGTTCCAGGTGTTTCAATCCTCGATGCGGCAAGAGCGTTTGAAAAGGATCCCCGCACTGAAGTCATGGCTATATATGGCGAAACAGGCACAACGCAGGAGAATGACCTCGCAGAAGCTGTCCGGAGAGGCGAGATAACCAAACCGATAGTCGTCTTCCTCGGTGGCAAATTCACGAAAGCGGGAATTGCGCAGAGTCATGCGGGAGCCATGATCCGTAAAGAGGAAGAAACGTGGCAGGCAAAGAAGGATATCCTTGAATTAAGCGGTATCACGGTCGTTGAACGACCGGACGCGGTTTTCGGAGCAGTCCTTAAAGCACTTGACTGATTACTTCTATCTAAACTCTACCTCGAGTCCGGTTTGCAATCTGCGCCGTCAGGAACGGGGCAAATATGTAAATCAATGGGCTCCATGCGGGTGAGAATAAAGCTATAACCATCCCAGCGATAGATAGACTTGGAAGAACCAGGTTGATTTTGATTATCCTTCCAATTGCGCACAGATCAACACCCTCATTTAACATCTCAGGATACTTTATCAATGTTCTGCATTGAAGTAGGAAAAATAATCCTATTAAGAAGATATTCGTGTGGAAGAAAATGTTGGCAACGAAGTAATCGATGTGATTCCCGATCAGCGAAGACGAGAAGGGAATCAGGCAGACCACAAAAAGTCCTCCCAGGTTGGCCCAGAGATGGTTCATACAGGTAATTTTCACGTGCTTGAAGAGTTTCTGCTGAATTATCCAGAAGTTACCCAGAAGAAGGAAGCTTAGCAGATATGTCCAGAAAAGCTCCGAGTAGTCAATAAGATGATCCAGGAGATCGCTGTTTGAACCGATGTTGTGTATCGTTTTCGGCAGAGGAAGACTGAGAACCATTATGGTCATGGCAATCGCGTATATACCATCTGTAAGACCCTCAAGACGGTGAAGCGACAGAAATTTGGCCTTTATGCTCACTTCTATCCTTCCATCAATGATATCATATCCTGCCCTGGATGATAAGCTTGGCTGTCTGACGTATGTTGCCGGGACCTGAAGCTTCAACCAGGTAAAGCCCTGAAGGAACAGAGGACAGATCCATATGCCTGTCTCCTGCGTTAAGATTCCATTCCTGAATCATTCTTCCGGAAAGATCATAAAGCGTCACTGAAAGCTCTGAATCAGCCATTCCGCTCCAGTTCAGAACTGTCATGGACATCGTAGGATTTGGCGTGAAGTAAAGGGTTCCCGTTCCGAAAGGCGGAGGCAGCGGACGTTCTTCAATTCCAGTAAGGTGCGGTGAAAGAACGTAATGCCCAGGATCGAACTCCACTTCAGTCGGTTCAAAGGATACGGTAAATACTTCGCTCTGAGTTTGCAGATCATTCCACATCACAACAAGTGTATCGTCAGAAGCTCCATATATCCCGAATTCCAGCGGCATGGTGAAGATCGGTCCGACAGTCTGAATCTGCTCCAGATCAACGGTAACTTCCCAGGCATCGATATTTTCAACCCAGTTGTACTCAAGGTTGTATATTGGGTAGCCCCAGTCATGCAGCCATGTATCGAAGAACCAGTCGATATCCTCTCCCGACGCTGCTTCGACGTGATTACGGAAATCGTCAGTAGTAGCGTTGCTGTACGCGAATTCATTGAAATAGCTGTCAAAGGCGGCATAGAAGGCTGTGTCTCCGAGCACATGCCTGAGCATATGAAGAACGCTTCC
>DAOWAG010000133.1 GCA_030634715.1 Candidatus Aegiribacteria sp.
CCCTGAGACTTTCCGCCACCCTGTAGGGAACAGGAAGCGATTCCCCTAATCTATTCGCGACTCTCAAAGCCCTGCTGCCGATCAAAACTGCGGTTCTGGTCTTCGCCTCAACTGGCACACTTGTCATTAATTCCCTTTCTACCTCAGGGATGGCCTGATAAGAGGTACGAATCGGACAGGTAGTGATTCCTCCATTGTGAAACCACTTTCAGATCTGGTTATCATAAGCAGTCGCTGAGACCAGGAACCAGCCGGCAGCACCAGCCTGCCTTCTGAGGAACTCAGCTGCTGCTCAAGCTCTTCAGGAACTTCGGGAGGAGAAGCAGAAACAATGATTCCATCGTAAGGCGCGGCAGGTAACCAGCCACTATATCCATCAGCAGCGATAAATCTGACTCCTGAATCTGGATATAGGTCAAGAACTGTTTTTCTGGCTCGCGCAGCTAGTTCCGGTATCAGCTCCAGTGTTACGATATCCATCCCCATACAGGCAAGGAGCGCAGTCTGATAGCCTGATCCGGTTCCTATCTCAAGAATTCTGCTGCCTGGTGGACACTGCATCATCTCAAGCATGAAGGCTACAATAAAAGGTTGAGATACGGTCTGTCCGAATCCGATTGGAAGCGGATAATTTCCATATGCAACTGAGGCTTTTGTACCCGGCAATACAAACTTCTCACGAGGTACTTTCATGAAAGCGTTAAGTATTTCCGGACTGGTAATACCGGCGCTCGCAATATCATTCCTGACCATTTTCATCCGGAGAAGAGATGAGGAGAATTCAGTGTTCAAGAATTCCCCCCATCATTCCTGGCCTTGTTCCTTATATTTTTCCATTCATTCATTTTCAAAGCTATTGACGCTTCTCTTCCGGATTCGGACGGTATGTAGAACTCCTTCTCATCCATATCATCAGGAAAATTGCGATGGGAAACCACTCTATTCAATTGGGAATGAGCGTACTGGTAACCTCTGCCGTATTCCAGCCGTTTCATCAGTTCAGTGGGAGCATTCCGCAGATGAAGCGGAACAGGAAGGCTTCCACTGCTCTCCGCTGCAGATATCGCTTCTTTCCAGGCCAGGTAAACGGAATTTGACTTTGGCGCAAGCGCCAGATAGCACACAGCCTCAGCAAGAGCCAGTTCTCCCTCCGGAGATCCAAGAAATCTGTATGAATCCGCGGCTCTCATCGCTACAGTAAGAGCGGAAGGATCAGCCATCCCGATATCTTCGGTAGCGAAACGGATCATCCTCCTTGCAATGTATAGTGGATTCTCGCCGGATAGTATCATTCTCGCCAACCAGTACAGAGAAGCGTCTACGTCACTCGATCTAAGTGATTTATGCAGAGCGCTGATAAGATTGTAATGCTCTTCACCGGATTTATCATAGCTCAACGGGGAAGATGAGACAGCTCGATTCACATGTTCAACGCTTATCTGTTCTTCGAGCGACATCCCCGCTAGAAGCTCCAGTAAATTTAATGCTCGTCGGCCATCACCGTCCGCAATCTCTGCGATCCGCTCAAGCGCACCATCCTGAATACCCAAGGGGATCATATCCCGGAAACAATCATCCAGAACAGCTCTATTCAGTATTGACAGTATTTCTGATTTTTTCAGTCTTTTCAGAACATATACCGAACACCGGCTGAGAAGAGGAGCATTGATCTCAAAGGAGGGATTTTCAGTGGTTGCGCCAGCCAGCGTGATCGTGCCGTTTTCAATATGTGGTAAAAATGCATCCTGCTGTGCTTTGTTGAACCTGTGTATTTCGTCGACGAACAGAATTGTCCCGATTCCGTTCACCTGCAGTCTTCGAGCATCTTCAACAATCGCCCTGACCAGTTTCACTCCCCCTGTAACCGCGCTGAATCGAACAAAGTGCTGATCGGTGTATTTCGAGATCAGAAGAGCAAGGGTTGTTTTGCCTGAACCGGGAGGTCCCCACAGGATGAAGGAACCCAGCACTCCCTCTGTGAGAGCTTTCCTGAATGGAGCATCATCATTCAGCAGATGCACCTGTCCGACTACCTCCTCAAGTGTTGATGGTCTGAGAAGATCTGCCAGCGGGGGCTTCAGATCATTACTGATCACATTGTCAAGCAGGTCCATTTCAGGCAGAAAATACCTTATTCGCAGCTGGAAGGAAAGGGAATATTTGCCTTTAATAAAGAAACCCGGCATTCGTGCCGGGTTTCTTTATAGTTACGGACGGGAATCTTTAGTTGATGCCTCTGCCCTGAGGAGCCTCTGCACCCATCTGAGCCGTCATTCCCTGAAGGAACATCATCGCTGGAATAACCTGTGCGGGTTCTCCCGGCATAAGATTCTCGGCACCATCGAATCCGAATCCTCTAACCTGAATAGAATGAGATTCGTTATCTTCGAATCCAACAACGCCGGCGTATGCAAGCGGAATTAGTGGAAGTTCGGAAGAGATGACAGCTACGATTTCACCCTCTGGATGAATAATGGAGAATTCTAATCCCTTAACAGTCTGTCCTCCAGCCTCGACTTCCGTCTCAGTCGCTGCGAATTCCATGTTATCGAGCTCGGAAAGGAATTCGTTAAGACCTTCCTGTCCGCCCTCTTCGGTGAATCCCTCAGCAAATCCCTGCTGGAATTGATCTTTAAAGGATGGATCTTCCATCATCTCTTCAAGGAACTGCGGTACACCCTGCAGGTCAATGGCCATTATCGTTCCCTGCTGATCGAATTTGATCATTCTGATCGCTCGAATGAAATCAAGGGCCATGTCCATACTTTCTTCATTACCGAACACATCAGCCATTCCCTCTGCGTCAGCCATGTTCTCTCGGATGTAAGCTGCTGGATCGGCTATAAATTCATCTAATGTCTCTTCATAACCCTCAAGAGCAACATTGAGTCCGCTTGGGTCGATAAGAATCTGAGCAACAAAATCGGCACCACTCAGCTGTACCCAGTAGCACTCGGTTCCCTGATTCTGCTCTGTTGCTACAACTGATAATGTGACAGTCTCCTGAATGTCGTCTACTCCGTACTCGATCCACTGTCCTACAGCAAGGTCAGGTGTTTCCAGATCAAGTATTGCGGAAGCAGCTCCGCTTTCTTCACTATCATCAGCTTCCCTGTCAACAACATCGCTGTCACCGGATTCATCAGCGGTAACCTCTCCCGTATCTGTACCCTGAGAGTCTCCCTCATCGGTAGTTCCAGGCTGTTCGCCACAACCGGATAAGACCATACCAATAATCATAACCAGCACAAACAGTAACTTCGTCATATCAACCCTTTCATGTTAATACAAACCTCTTTGTCTATCGAACCTGTATCCGGGAATTATGCGAAATAAAACTTAATCAGTCAAATATGCAACTATTCAGAATTGATTCTAACGAGCGCAACAGAGGATACTCCAGCTTCCCTGAGTTTTTTTTCACCGCCAAGGAACTCAAGATCAATTACAAATGCAGCTCCTGCAACTGTATTTCCATCTCTTCTTATCAGATTCGCTGCAGCAATCGCCGAACCACCGGTAGCAAGAAGGTCATCAATAATAAGAACTCTGCTTCCCGCAGGAAGTGAATTCCTGTGCATCTCAAGAGTGTTAGAACCGTATTCAAGTAAATATTCTTCGCTGATTGATTCACTCGGAAGCTTTCCCGGTTTCCTTATCAGTACAAATGGGAGGTTCTTATCTGCTGCCATAACTGAACCGAAGATGAACCCTCTGGATTCGATTGCTGCAATGGCGTCATATTCAAATACATCGCAAGCCATTTCCAGATGTTTCACGGAGTCATTCAGAGCCCCGGGATGTGTAAGTATCGTAGTAATATCTTTGAAATTCACTCCCGGAATTGGGAAATCAGGCACATTCCGGATAAGTTCATTAATCTCAGTTACGCTCAGCATCGATTCCTCCAAATTTTTCTCTGACAAATACCATCGCTTCCTGTGGTGAGTCCACAGGAGTCACTCCATCAATCACATTCCATCTTCCAATGGCGCAGACAGGCCTTCCGGCCTGGAGAGCAAAAGCGATTTCAGACAGTGTTCCATACATTCCGCCAACAGCTACAACAACACGACCAGAAAGGGCAATTATCCTGTTCCTCGATGTGCCCATACCAGTAAGAATAACCGTTTCAACATGCATATTAGCGTCCAAAGGATTTTCACCGGGAAGAATCCCGATTGTATGACCGCCCCCGGAGCGGGCACCACAGCAGACAGCTTCCATGATGCCTGTTCCTCCACCGCAAACAACGGTATAACCCTCATCAGCGAGATTGTGTCCAAGTTCTCTCGCAAACAGATATTCCTCAGGATCAGCGATTGCACCGCCTACAACGGCTACCAGCTTTACCATAAAGACCTTCCAGGTAATTGAATCCGGTGATGGAGAAGATTGGTCGGGGCGAGAGGATTTGAACCTCCGACCTCCTAGTCCCGAACCAGGCGCGCTAACCGGGCTGCGCTACGCCCCGACAACAATACAGCCTCGCAAATTTACAACTAACACATGATTGATGCAATATAGTCTGGCTAACCGGAGCCCACCAGAAA
>DAOWAG010000012.1 GCA_030634715.1 Candidatus Aegiribacteria sp.
CGGTAACCGTTGTGTGCGGAGCACGATCGCCAGAGCTCATCCCATACAAATCGGAGCTGGAGCAGTGGGGAAGCAGGATGAGTATTCATGTAACTGTAGACAATGGGGATGAAAACTGGACCGGCAAGGTTGGAGTGGTACCGGAGGTCATAGAGGATATCGGAGTTTCTCCCGAGAATGCGGTCGCCGTGATCTGCGGTCCCCCGATCATGATCAGGTTCGGGAAAGAGGCTCTTGCCGGGCTGGGATTCACATGCGATCAGATCTACACAACCCTGGAGATGAAGATGAAGTGCGGCGTTGGCATCTGCGGCAGATGCAACATTGACCACAGGTACATCTGCAAGGATGGTCCCGTTTTCAGGATGGACAATATCGAGGAGTACTGACAGGATATAATCTGCGATGTAATCAAATGTATTGTATAGCGCTCTTAGCACTTCTGCGTTATCAGTTACCGTTTCCGGACGCAATACCGATCATCAGGAGAACTGTCATTATAACAGCTATGACGAGGGCTGTTTTTGCTTTCCTTGGAGAGGATTCACGGTTCAGGAAGTAAATGAACCATCCAACAGGGAAGAAGAGAAAACAGAGGCATCCCATGCCGGTGGAGAGCCTGTCTGGAGGTTCCTGGTGGTGATAGTGATGGATTTCCTGGACAGCACTCTTATCTGACTCACTGTTCCATTCGGGGTCGAATTCGCGCTTGTGGAATACTGATCTGCAGTACTGGCATACACAGGTCTCACCCTTGAAATCACCAATCTGAGCACCACAGTTAGGACATTTCATGTTCTACCCCTTTGAATTACTGTAATCTATCCGTGTTATTACGAAGAGTCCATCCATCACAATTAGGATATCAAAAAGCATTATGAATCTGCGGGACTGAATAGTATCTTTCAGTATGTATTCAAAAGCAGGATTGTTGTTCAGAATCAGGATCGATTCCCTAAGAGGAGCAGCTGCTTCAGAGTGGGAGAATAACAGGCTGAAGCTCATTGCTGCCGGTATTACACTGTCTATCCTTGTTCCGGGTATTTACCTGCTGTTTCATTTCCTGTTTTCATATATCTACAGTCTTGAAAGTACTTTTCCAGGATTCGGTACAGCACTTGCTCGGAGACTTCTTGGAATGACTTTCATGTCGTTTGGAATCTTTATAGGTATCTCCTCTTTCATCAGCGGAGTCTCTGCCATGTTCAGATCGGGGGAGACTTCCCTGCTGCTAACCCTTCCTTTTCGGGCTAGACTGATTGCGTTTTTTCGAATGATTGAGAGCTGGTTCAATGCTGGATGGGCTACAATTCTTCTGGGAATTCCAATTATAATCGCATTTAATGTCTCGCTTGAGTACAACCTTTATTCCTCCCTCATCGCACTTGCTCTATTTCCATTTCTGCTGGTTGTATGGGTTTCATCCGGTACAATTCTGCTCGGTGCATCAATTCGAATGAGCCAGAGCAGCGGCAAGCTCTGGAGAGCGGCTATAATTCTTGGATTAATTGTTGCTGCGGGTATCTATCTTGTTCTGAAAAGTTCCGGACCTGAGGGTATAGTCGCTGAAGAAACAACAGCACTGGACGCAGTTCATAAGTTCGTTGCTGATCTGCCGGTAGCCGGTGGAAGATTCTGGCCTCATATCCTTTTTGGAAATGCAGTGTCTTCAGTAAATAATGGAATCTGGATTGATGCTCTTCGGAATGCCGGTATTCTGATCCTTGAATCATCCATTGCAATACTTCTGGCTTACATCATTATCTGTCCCGGCTTCAGAAAACGGTTTTCTGCCGTATCCACTTTTTCTTCACACAGGAGAAGCAGCTCATTGCTGCTGCGGTCCCGTGGCAGATTCAGTACAATGCTTCAGAAGGATATTCTTGTCTTTCTACGGGATCCGGTGCAATGGAGTCAGCTTCTTCTTTTAACAGGACTGTTCCTGATTTACGCTTTCAACATAAACAGATTTCCCATGGATATAGGCAGTCCTCTCTGGCGATCGATCGTTGTTTACCTGAATTTCTCTTTTTCCTGTTTTGTGACTGCTACTATTCTCGTCAGATTCACTTTCCCGTCAATCAGTCTTGAGGGTGCCGGTATCAGTTACATCCTGCAGCTTCCAGCCGGAAGGAAGATGCTGCTGAAATCAAAATTATTGGAGTCATTCATTTTCATTACTCCTTTTATTCTTGGTATTGGTATCTGGTCTACAATCGCCATCGGTGCCGGGACAGTGCTTGTTGTTTCTTCAACTGTTGCTCTGGGGCTCATGTGTATTGCTCTGGTCAATATAAATACCTGTCTTGGCGCGGTGTTTCCCCGTTTTGACAAAAGCAGCGCTGCAAGTATCGCAAGCGGTCACGGAGGAATAATCGCCGCATGCGCATCCATGGGTTATGTTCTCGTTGCGGTGTCTGTGCTTGGTATGACAATCCGTCAGGCTCTTCCTGCTGGTGGATCTGAGCAGGCATTGATAGAACCGATGACTGTTGCTCTGATTTTCCTTGGCCTTGTAACAACTGTTGTAACGTTGATTTCTCTGAGAGTTGGTTACCGCAGTCTTATGAAGAGGGATTATTAATTGGCTGAGATAGCGATTGATTACGGAAGAAAACGAACCGGTTTTGCAATATCTCTTTCCGGTGTTGTTTTACCCCAGGATCCTCTGGTAGATACCACCTGGACAGTTATCGCACAGAGAATAAGAACTCTGCAGAGTGAGTACGATTGCGGTATAGTAGTTCTTGGGCTTCCCCTTACATCTGAGGGAAAACCAACTGAGTTTTCAAATGAGGTGGAGCTGCTCGCTGAATTTCTCAAACACGAAGGTTTTGAAGTGGAACTCCTGAGGGAAACCGGCTCAACAAGAGAAGCAATAATGCAGAGAACGGATGATCGCAGAGACGGGAAACGGGATTCTCTGGCTGCGGCAATTATACTCAAACGGTATCTGGGACAACCATGAAACGCGCTGTTGTTTCAGTTATTCTGGGTTTTATTATTCTGATACTGACCGGGTTGATCCTCATGAAATGGTGCGGAAATCCGCCGGGTGAGGGTAAAGAGTGTGTTTTTGAAGTAGAGAGAGGATGGGGAGTAAGGCAGATCGCTGAAACGCTGGCGGATTCGGGACTTGTTCGATGTCCGGTCTATTTCCTCTGGAGATACTCGCAAACGCATGATTCTCCATCATTGCAGGCAGGTCTGTACTATCTCACGGATTCCATGTCTCCCGATTCAATTCTGAGAATTCTGGAAACTGGAGACGTCATACCTGTTGAAACGAGCTGGGTTACACTAACTCCTGCTCTTACTCTGGAGCAATCCATCGACGTATTGGCTGACAGCCTTGGTTTAAGTCGAACTGTGCTGGACAGCCTGGCACGGGATTTAGTATTTTTGGCATCATTGAACCTGCCGACTCTTGAAGGATACCTATTCCCGGAGACATACGAATTTGCTGATTCCCTTTTGGCTGAGCAGGTTCTCAGAAGAATTGTTGAAACAGGCATGTCCAGATGGCCCGCAGACATAGCAGAGCTTCTGGAGAGTTCAGGTCTCACTGTTCATGAGACAATCATTCTTGCTTCGATAATTGAGAGGGAAGCAAAAGTTGACTCTGAAAGAACGGTTATCTCTGGTGTATTCCTCTCCAGAATTAGGTGCGGCATGAGACTGGAGAGCTGTGCGACAGTGCAGTATGCCATAGGAGAAGTGAGGGAAGCGTTACTGTACAGTGATCTTGAAATAGACAGTCCATACAATACATATCGCAACACAGGTTTACCTCCAGGACCGATCTGTTCTCCCGGTGAGAGTTCGATATCTGCTGCTTTCAGCCCGGATATCACTTCCGGATACCTGTATTTTGTCAGTATGGAGGACGGTTCAGGAAAACATCTCTTCGCGAATTCGCATGCAGGGCATCTCGCGAACATCAGATCACTGCCTGACAGATGATGGATTGACAGAACCGTTTGGTTTTATTCTTATAATGCATGAAAATATACGATAAACATTTATCTTAGAGAAAGGATAGAAGATGAGTGAAGAAAGAAGTCTGGGCTTTCTGGAAAAGGCAATCCGCCTGATTCCGGGGTATAAGGGATACAAGCGGAAAGAAGAACGCCGGGATAATGATCAGCTTTTCCGATCAGGGCTTACAGCCAAACTCGATCAGCTCAGAGTCAGAGTAAACGAGATACCTGCCAGTCTTCGAGGACCATCAGCGCTGTCGGCCGTGACCGATATTGACAGGGTCACAAAAAAGATTGAAAAAGTAACTGACGAGATTCGTTTTGCTGCAAGGGGTTATCGAGGGTGGTTCGATATGCATAAAGTCCGCGAGAGCGAGCTGGATAAGCTCTACGCCTTTGATGTAGGACTTGTTGAGAATATCGAAGAACTTGAAGAGGCAGTCGTTGTACTTGAAGCTGCTGCAGCTGCCGGATCCGATATGAAGGAAGCTATCAGAAAATTAGTTGATATTCTGATTGAATTCAGTAACAAGATGGCTTCCAGAAGTGAACTTATGATCGATCTTGAGAAAAACAAGCCGATTGATTAGATCGAAGAAAGGTTAGCAGACAAATGTTCAAAAAACTGGAGATTATCGAATATCTGGATGCAAGTGGCACAGCGATTGTTCACAGGATTCCGGAAAGTGGTTCAGGGGAGTTTCGCCTTGGCAGTCAGCTTGTGGTGAGAGAGAATCAGGATTGTGTCTTCTTCCGTGATGGAAAAGCCATGGATGTGTTCGGACCCGGAAGGCATACGATCACGACTGAGAATATTCCGCTTCTCACCGGCGTTGTCAGCACGCTTTTCGAGGGGAAGGATTCACCATTCAGATCTGAAGCGTACTTTGTAGCCAAGAAAACATTTACTAATTTGAAGTGGGGAACGAAAGAACCCATCATCTTCAGAGATAAAGAACTGTCCATTGTTCGACTCAGAGCATTCGGCAGTTTCTCAATGAAAGTGGATCAGAGCCAGCTGTTCATCAATAAACTCGTTGGTACCGAAGGAAGATTCACAACGGATGAAATCGAGGGATTCCTCAAGGGTATGATTATCTCACGTCTGGCTGATCTGCTTGGAGAGACGATTGAAACCATTTTCGACCTTGCAGGTTTTTACGATGAAATAGGTACACTGGCCAAAGCCAGGCTGGGAGACGACTTCGGGAAATACGGAATACAGCTTGTTGATTTCTATGTTCAGGCTATTACACCTCCCGAGGAAGTACAGGAGAGGATCGATGAACGGAGCGCCATGGCTGCGATTGGTGATATGAACCAGTACATGCGTTTCAAGACAGCTACCGCTATGGGTGACGCAGCCTCGGGTGAAGGCGGAGGTGGAGCCGCGGGAGCAGGTGTCGGCATGGGCGCAGGACTGGGCATGGGCATGACAATGGCGAATATGATGGGTAAGAGCATGGGAATGGGTGGTGGTCAAGGTGATGGAGCTGCTGCGGGAGCAGCCGCACTGATATCCTGCCCATCCTGCGGTAAGAATGTGCGTGTCGGCAAGTTCTGCCCGGAATGCGGGAAACCGATGGGTGTCACCTGTTCTGGCTGTGGTGAGGTTGTTCCACCCGGATCAAAATTCTGCCCTGAATGCGGTGGTAAGATCGGCGCTGGAAAAAAATGTGTAAAATGCAATGAAGATATTCCTTCCGACTCACAATTCTGCCCTGAGTGTGGAGAGAAACAGGAATAAATGCCGGGAACCGTACACGAACTGCTTGAAAATACGGCCGCGAGATTACCCGATGTCATTGCTCTGGAAGATGACAGCCGGAAACTGACCTATTCCGATTGGCTACGGGTATCCTCGCACATTGCCTGCCTTCTTCAGAGAGCCGGAGCAAAATCCGGATATGTAATCGGCGTTGTGTCGGATCGATCAGCTCTGCTTCCGTGCGCTTTTACTGCAGTGTCAATGATTGGAGCAAGATTTGTTTCTCTCAATCCCGCCTGGCCTGTCCAGGAGAGAGAGAGAGTATTCGGAAGATGGTCAGATCGATTAGTGCTGACCGGAATAGCGGGTGCTGCTTTTGAACATTCCGATGAAAAGAATCTCTTTGTTGGCGAAGATGTATTTGAAGGGAATGAAACACATTGTACCCTTCCGGATATTGATGAAAATGAGGAGTTTTATCTTAACGTAACTTCCGCTTCAACAGGTCAGGCGAAAATCGCGCCTATTACTCACCGTCAGCTGCTTGCAAATACAGAGGGTGCCTGCAGAACTCTGGGGCTTAATCAGGATGACGTTCATCTGTCTCTGTTCGGTGTGTTCGGTCATCCCCATGAGCTATTCATGAGAGGTATTTTTCTCGGAGGGAGAACAGTACTGACTGAACGGAGATACCCGAGGGATCTTCTTCAAGTGATATCCGGAAGTCATGTTACAGCTGTTATGGCTCTTCCAACACAACTTGGAAGCCTGTCTCGTCTCTGGAGAAGAACTGACGCGGATCTCTCCAGAATTAGAATTGCAGAAGCCGGGGGGATGCATGTTTCTAACGAGTTCATGGGTGTTTTCACCGAGAGGACAGGTGTTAACCTGATTCCAGTCTGGGGAAGTACGGAAACAGCCGGAGTCGTGCTTACCGGTAAGTCAGATTCATCCGGATTCACTTCTGTGGTTGATGGATATACCGTTGAACTTCGCGATCTCACCGGGAAACCTCTGGAAGGGGATGGCAAAGGTGAATTATGGATTTCAGGCTCCGGAGTAGTTACAAGGTATCTGGGGGATCGACCTCAGACCGAAGAGGCTTTCGTGGATGGATGGTACCGAACCGGTGATATGTTCAGAGAAGAAGATGGTCGCCTGATCTTTCTCGGACGAAGAGGAGGATTGATCAAAGCCGCGGGATTGAAAGTGTACCCACTTGAGGTTGAACTGGCAATACTGAAACATCCCGGAATTGTAGACGTGTGTGTAGTAGGAAGGGATCATCCCACTCGCGGAGAAATGCCTGCTGCTTACATTGTACCTCGACCTGGCGTTGAGCTGAACGTTGCTGGTATGAGAAGTTTTCTTCGGGAATTCCTTGATGAGCACAAAATACCGAGACTTATCAATTTCGTGCACGGACTGCCCAGGACAGTCAGCGGGAAAATTGATAGAAAAGCAGTTGAAACCAGAGAAATAGTCCCAGACTATCGTAGCGAGCTTCTTCGATCGGATGTTGAACTTGTTCGTCTGATCAATAACAGGGCTGAATTAATGACAGAAATCGGAGGAGGTTTTGATCCAACCTGGGTGGATGATCAGGAGGACAATGCCGTCGGGCATAATCCCGGTCCGATTGCTGACAGTTCATTGAGAGAAATCATCAGATTCATAATCAGTGAACTTGGAAAGGGGTGAATTTGGACATCAGATCTGTGACCGTTGGAGATGTCCATATAGGTACAGGAGCGCCCATCCTGATTGCCGGACCGTGTTCCGTCGAGAATGCAGAGATGCTCAGAGAGATTGCCAGCGCTGTAGTTGATGCCGGTGTATCGATTCTCAGAGGTGGTTCTTTCAAGCCAAGAACTTCTCCCTATTCCTTTCAGGGACTTGGTCTGGAAGGTCTTAAGCTTCTCCATTCAGTCAGAAAAGAATTCAATATACCTGTCGTCACCGAAGTAATGGCAATTGATCAGATTGAACTCGCTATGGAACATGCCGATATGCTTCAGGTTGGTTCCAGGAATATGCATAATTTTTCTTTGCTGTCAGCACTGGGTAAAATTGATATGCCTATACTCCTAAAACGTGGATTCATGGCCACGATCGAGGAATGGCTTATGGCCGCTGAGTACCTGGTTAAAGAAGGAAATGACAGAATTGTGCTCTGCGAGCGTGGAATTCGCACCTTTGAAACATGGACAAGAAACACTCTGGACATTTCTGCTGTCCCTCTTGCCCGGATGCTGGGTGGATATCCTGTCATCGTTGATCCCCGTCACGCATCCGGAAGGAGAGATCTGCTTGAACCGCTATCTCTTGCGGCTCTCGCTGCGGGGGCAGACGGTATCATGCTTGAAGTGCATCCGGATCCTGATAAGGCTTTGTCCGATGGAGGACAATCACTCTCGATACCTGAATTGAGAAAACTGGCCCTGAAACTGTTACATACAAAGTGAGACGAAACAAGTCAGTTTATGAAAAAATAGGAGGTAAGTTATGCATATAGGCATACTTACGGGTGGGGGAGATGCCCCAGGACTTAACGCAGTCATAAGAGGTGTTACCGTCAGGGGAAGAAACCAGGGACACAGGATAACAGGTTTTCTCAGAGGTTGGAAGGGTGTAATAGAGAATACTTCAATCGATCTCAACCTGGAAAATGTCCGTGATATTCAAATGCTGGGTGGAACAGTTCTTCTGTCTTCTCGAACGAATCCTGTCAGGGTCGAGAATGGATTTGAAGGAATCAGCTCGACGTACAGAAATCAGGAACTCGACTGCCTCATTGCAATTGGCGGGGAGGATACTCTTGGTGTGGCCAGCCAGTTGAACGGGCAGGGTCTTGCAGTAATCGGTATTCCAAAGACTATTGACAACGATCTAAGCGCGACGGACTATACCTTTGGTTTTGACACGGCTATCAACAACGTCATGAATGCACTGGATATGCTTCATACAACAGCGAGGAGTCATGAGAGAGTTATTGTCGTAGAAATAATGGGACGTCATGCCGGCTGGATGGCTCTGTACGGAGGTATGGCAGGTGGCGCTCACGTAATCCTTCTTCCGGAAGTGGAATTCGATACCGATGAAGTCTGTGAACTTCTGAAAAAGAGATACGATGAAGGTCTGAAATACGCAATTGTGGCGATTGCTGAAGGCGCTATTGATCCGAAGCTGCAGCGGCATGTGATGCATTCCGCTGAAAAAGATGAATTCGGACATGTACAGCTCGGAACCGGTATAGGTGTTGGAGAAGTTCTCAAGAATGAGATTGCTGACAGAACTGATCTTGAAACAAGACATGTGGTTCTTGGACACCTTCAAAGAGGTGGCAGTCCATCAGCTTTCGACCGTGTACTCGGAACCAGATTGGGAGTGAAAGCGGTTGAGATGGCTGAGAATGGACAGTTTGGGAAGATGGCAGCACTGTGCGGAACAGAAATTAAAGCAGTTAACCTTGAGGATGCAGTTGGCACACTGAAAACTGTACCTCTCGGACAGTATGAGACCGCGAAATTGTTCTTCGGATAATCTGGAGGTAACCAACATGGCAGTGAAAGTGGCGATTAACGGTTTCGGGAGAATTGGCAGGCTCGTCTACAGACGTTCAATGGTGAACTCAGATATTGATATAGTGGCTGTGAATGATCTTACAGATCCGAATACTCTTGCTCATCTCCTTAAGTACGACTCTGTACATGGACGTTTTCCAGGGGATGTAGCAGTACGCGGTGATTCAATAGAAGCAGGTGGAGACACTTTTCTGGTGCTGTCACAGCCTGATCCCATGCAGCTTCCCTGGAGAGAACTGGGCGTTGATATTGTTATTGAATCAACCGGTTTCTTCAGGACAAGAGAGAAAGCCTCAATGCACCTTGAAGCTGGAGCAAAAAAAGTTCTTCTCAGTGCTCCGGCCAAAGGTGAGAACGGTGCTGATCTGACTGTTGTATATGGTGTTAATCACTTACTCTACAATCCCGGCAAAGATCATATCATCTCTACTGCAAGCTGCACTACCAACTGTCTTGCTCCGGTTGTGAAAATTCTCAATGACACATTTTGTATTATCCGCGGTATCATGACTACAATCCATGCTTACACGAATGATCAGAAGATACTCGATCTACCCCACTCGGACTTGAGAAGAGCAAGGGCTGCGGCGGTGAATATCATACCCACCACTACAGGTGCAGCAGCAGCTGTCGGGCTTGTAATTCCCGAGCTTAAAGGCAGACTGGACGGAATGGCTGTCAGGGTTCCTGTTGCTGACGGCTCACTCGTTGATCTTGTCTGTGAGCTGAACAGTGATGCTTCGGTGGAATCTGTAAACAGAGCCATGAGGGATGCCGCTGACGGGGCACTTCAGGGTGTATTGCAGTACTCAGAGGAACCGCTCGTATCCAGCGACATAGTTGGTAATCCGTACAGTTCCATTTTTGATTCTCTCGTTACAAAAACCATGGGTCCGAGAATGGTAAAAGTTCTTTCCTGGTATGACAATGAATACGGTTATGCATGTCGAATGGTCGATTTTGCATGTTTCATGGCTGAGGTCGGACTGTGAAATACCCATTAATCCAAGACGCGGAGCTTGCAGGTAGAAAAGTCTTCCTCAGGTTAGATCTGAATGTTCCGATCCAGGATGGAATAATTACTGACGATTCAAGGATAAAAGCTGTTCTACCGACAATCAGGTACATTCTGGATCAGGGTGCTTCGCTTGTTATAGCCAGTCATATGGGGAGACCAGGCGGAAAGAGAAACGCTGATTTCAGTCTTGCTCCAGTAGCTTTCAGGCTTGAGAAACTTCTTGGACAAAAAGTGTTCTTCGCACCGGATTGTATCGGAGCCAGGACCGAAACTATGGTCGCGTCACTTAAACCTGGAGATGTGCTTCTCCTTGAGAATCTGAGGTTTCATCCTGAAGAAAAGGAGGGAGATCCGGATTTCGCCAGAGAACTGGCATACTGCATAGATATCTATGTAAACGACGCTTTCGGGACCTGTCATAGAAAACATGCTTCATTGAAAGGTCTTCCTGAGTTTCTGGGTGGAGGGTATATCGGGCTTCTTGTTCAGAAGGAACTTCATATCTTTGGCGAAATGCTTTCTTCACCTGCAAGACCATTTACACTCCTTCTCGGTGGAGCCAAGGTTTCAGATAAAATACCCGTAATTGAGAATCTTATGCCACGCCTGGATCACATTCTGATAGGTGGTGGAATGGCTTTCACATTCATGAAGACCATGGGAATGAATGTTGGCCGAAGTCTTCTGGAGCTGGACCGTCTTGGAGCAGCAGACAAGATACTGAAGCAAGCTGATAAGCTCGGAGTGGATATCGTTCTGCCTGTGGACATTGTCATCGCTCCGTCTCCGGGAAATCCGGAGAAAGCAAGAACTGTTGCAGCTGATTCCATTCCATCAAATGAGGCCGGGCTGGATATCGGTCCCAGGACAGTTGAACGCTTCGGGAAAGTTATTGAAAAGAGCTGCACTGTTGTCTGGAATGGACCGCTAGGGGTTTTCGAGATACCTCCTTTCGATAGAGGAACCAGGAGTATAGCTTCGCTTCTTGCAGATGTTACGAAGACTGGAACCATCAGTGTTGTAGGCGGGGGGGACTCAGTCAGAGCTGTTGTTGAAGCGGGTAATTTCAAGGACATATCCTTTGTTTCAACCGGTGGAGGAGCGTCTCTCATACTTATGGAAGGTAATAAACTGTATGCGCTTGAAGCGCTGGGGGGTGATTGATCCTGAGACAGATAATAGGTGGTAACTGGAAGATGAACGGTTCCCTTGAGAGCGGTGTTTCGTTCATTGAAGAAATGAAAACGCTTGGTTCGATTGCCGCTCCGGCTTCCATTGTTATTTTTCCTCCCTTCACTCTAATACCATTACTTGCCGAATTCGCTTCGGATGCTGGAATAGAGACCGGTGGACAGGATCTGTTCTGGCTGGAAAAGGGCGCATTCACAGGTGAGATAAGTCCCGATATGCTCAAAGATGCTGGATCTACCTGGTTCATTGCAGGTCACAGCGAGCGTAGACATGTTCTTGGCGAGACAGATGAAATCGTGAGGAAAAAACTTGAAGCAGGACTGAGAAGTGGTCTCAAGGGCATCCTCTGCGTGGGTGAGCTTTTAACTGAACGTGAAGCCGATCGAACTGAGATGGTTATCAGGAGACAGATACAATCCTCTCTTGATGGATTGGATAATGTCTCACCCGAGAACTTTGTCATTGCCTACGAACCTGTCTGGGCAATAGGTTCCGGACTCACAGCAACACCTGAAGAAGCGGAAAGAGTTCATTCTCTGATAAGGGAGTGGGTATCCGGTATCATGGGTCAGGAATTCGCGGACAACCTGCGTATCCAGTATGGCGGAAGCGTGAAGCCGTCCAACGCCGCTGCGATTCTCTCAAAACCGTCAGTCAACGGAGCTCTTGTCGGGGGTGCCAGTCTGCGTGCCGGCAGCTTCATGGATATAATAAACTCGGTACCTGAATACTCATCCTGAAATGCTTCCTGCTCAAGGGGATGATTCAGATGGAAGCACATCTCATCAGGAGAAGAAATTCATCGAAAGGAAATGTTCTGAAAAGAGCAGACCTTTCTGTCGCATTGGAATAGCATTCGCGGGATTTTTCCTGTGGATCATGGTTCAGGATTTAGTATCCAGGTCTCTAGATTTCATAGAAAACGGTATTCTGAACGCTGCCATTTCCGGCTTCTTCGCTCTTGTGATTCTGTTACCGCTGTGGAAACTTGTGCCGGGAGTGACTCGAAAACTCGGTACTGAGAACAGTTTGATTGTCGCAGCTGTCACTGTTATTCTTTTCTGTCCATTTCTGGTTATCGTTTTCTGTACAGGCCTGGAATACATGGGGTTCACATTTCGATGGATCTTGTATTCAGCAGGTCTTCTGATGTTAGCAGCGACTGAGGAGGTTATCTGCAGGGGATTCCTTCTTGATGTACTGAGTTTCAGAGGAAAGCGGATTACAGGACTTCTGCTCTCTTCTGCCGTTTTCGCATATCTGCATATGA
>DAOWAG010000259.1 GCA_030634715.1 Candidatus Aegiribacteria sp.
ATCTTGTACTTGTTCGTCCCCAACCTTTTGTCGAACAGGGAGAGATAGCAGTTGTCCTTATTGATGATGAAGCTACCGTTAAACGATTCTACAAGAAAAATGGCAGAATAGAGCTTCACCCTGAGAATCCTGACTACGATCCAATAATCTTCGACAGCGCATTGCATGATGTCAGAATCATCGGGAAGGTCGCGGCAGTTTACCGGGAGCTTGAATAGAGAAGGCATCCTGCAAAGGGGGAGATAATATGAATCGGTACGTTATCAGAATTTCCATTCCGTTTGTTTTGTGTGCTTTGTCTGTATTTGCTGGATGCAGGCGCTACGAAACAGTTCATACTGAATTGCATTCAGTTCCTCAGGAATCCACGATATCCGTAGCTACTTTTAATGGTGACATTGATATCGAGTGGTACGCTGAAGACGAAATGTCCATTGAGATTACAAAAACCTCATGGAGAAGCGAAGAGGAACTTGAAAAGGTTGAAGTAGTTATCATTACGGATTCCGAAACAAGTGTAACAGCCCGAAAACTCGATACTGATGCCAATGTTGGTGTGTCCCTGTCCCTGCTGCTTCCGCAGGGAACCGCAATACGAATCCTTGAAACCTCCAATGGTGATATTACAGTCACCGATGGTGCAGGTGATGCGGAAGCATACACCTCAAACGGAGACGTGACATTCTCGAATTTCGACGGAACAATAGAGATTGAAACAAGCAACGGAGATATCATTGTATGGGGAGGTTCTCTTTCAGGAGCCAATACTTCAAACGGCAGTATAGAAGCAGGAATCTATACTGTTCCACCTGAAGGAATTGTTCTCGACACAAGCAACGGTGACATAATCATCAAAGTTCTCGCAGGATTGAACGCGGAATTCAATATGGATACTTCAAACGGTTCTGTATCTATAGATGCGGAAGATCTGACAAATGTCAGAATATCTGATTCGGATGGCCGGGCAACACTTGGTGAAGGTGGTTCAATAATCATACTGGATACATCCAATGGAGATATTAAAGTCAGCACGATTGCACCTGAAAATCTATAAATGTGTTTTAATTAAATTCCTGAGAATATCTGTTATCTCTGAAGGGGAATTGACCAGATAATCGGCTCTATCCATTTCCTCCTGTTTCCCGTATCCGTACGTACAGCCTATTGACTGGATTCCGTTCTCTCTCGCGGCTTCAATATCATGATACCTGTCACCGACCACAACTGTCAGATGACTTCCAGTTGTACGCATGATCTCTTTCACCCTGTTTGTCTTTGAAGCATGACCATCACGCCCCAGCAGTATGGAGAACATCCTGCGTATGCCAAGTGAACCCGTAACAAGTTCAATGTACTCCATTCCTGCGTTGGAGCAGATGGCAAGAGTAAAGCCAAGCTCGGATATCTCCTGAAGCATCTTCTGTATTCCGGGATACAGCTCCCCGCGTTCCGGGAGCGTGACCCTCTGATGCCTGCGTATACCGTCGCGAAAAGCCTTACAATTCTCTTTACTGTCATCCAGGAGCATTTTGCAGAAAACCTCAAGCGGTTCTCCGTATAGGGCGTTTATATCCTCTGCATCCGCTGGAGGGAAGCCGAGATCTGTTATTGCCATATTGATGGCGGGAACAAGAGCTTTCTCAGTGAAATGAAGAGTTCCGTCCAGATCGAAGATAACCACATTACAGTTTCCCAAACGAGCAACCTTTCTGTTTGTGACCGGTTCACAATATATGTAAAACTGCAGCTGGTTAAGGAATTCATTATTTTCGGAGTTGCGATCAAATAAACCCTTTGCGGATGGGAACTGAAATATGAAAACCAATCCGCGTGAAGCATAAGCGGGTGAAAATGCTGGACAGAAGAAAAGATCAAGCTCCGACCGGACTCTTTGCAGCTGACATGGATGGCACACTGCTTCTTCCAGGTCGGGGTTTTCATCAGAAGGATATCTCTGCTCTGGAAGTGCTTGGCGAGATGAGGATACTGCGCATAATTGCCACAGGAAGATCACCTTTCTCCTTTTACAGAATGATGGGAGAGAGAGTCCTTCCGATTGACTATCTCGTTCTGTCGAGCGGAGCAGCAATTCTGGATTATCGCAGTGGGAAATATCTGCGATCCCTGTCAATGACCAGCGAAGATACAGCGTATGCTGTGGGAGTTCTTACAGAACTCGGATACGATTTCTCTCTTCAGGGAGCTATACCTGAAAACCATGTTTTTACTTACAGGTACACCTCTGGGGCTAATCCAGATCTGGAACGGCGAATAGCTTTTTATCCAGGTCATTGCCGCCCGATGAGATCCGGGGATGAAAACGCTGTTTCAACACAGATTGTGGTTATAGTGCCCCCTGACAGAACAGAAGGTGTTCTGGAAGAGGTGGTTGAACATCTCGGGCATTCCTACAACGTTCTGAGAACCACTTCTCCGCTCGATGGAGAATCACTGTGGGTTGAGGTATTCCCCAGAGGTATCTCCAAAAGTGAAGGTGTTGCCTGGGTTGCCGGTGAGAACGGATTGACCGGTAAGGATTGTGCTGCTGTTGGAAACGACTATAACGACCCCGCTCTTCTTGAATGGGTCGGATCGGCTTACGTGGTTGAGAATTCTCCAATGCATCTACGGACACGTTTTCAGGAAGTTCCTTCCGGAGCAGATGGCGGCGTTGCCGAGGCCGCGAGACTCTGGCTCATCGACCGCGACGAATTATCCAGCGGCG
>DAOWAG010000160.1 GCA_030634715.1 Candidatus Aegiribacteria sp.
CAGGACCAGCATCGAGCTCTGTCCCGTCGAGTCCGGCGATTCTCAATGATTCGGTAATCACTTTATCCGAGATATTTCTACCAAGTTTAACGTTCTCTCTCACCGATTCGCTGAAAAGTACGGATTCCTGGGGCACATAACCGATTTCAGAGACTATGAAGTCCTTAGATATGTCATCCATGGGAATACCATTAAAGAACACTTTACCCTCAATGCATGGAAGAAGACCGGCAATCATTTTCAATATGGTTGATTTCCCGCAGCCGACTTCACCTACGATAGCGTAAATACCTGGGCTACCAAGCTCAAGGTTCAGGTCAGCCACACCTGCGCCGGTATCCGGATAGCGAAACCCGGCTGACTCGAGCTTGAGGCTGGATAATCCTTCCATGTCAACGGATCCTGTCCAATCCGGTGTATCGGGGAAATCCAGTATTTCCTTCTCTCTATCTATTGATGCAAAAGCCTGTCTTGAGGTCACAAACAGATTCGGTATATCCATCATAGGGGCCAGAAGCATATCGAGGTAAACGTAGAACGCGTAGAATTCACCTATTCCGATTCTGTTCCAGATGACGAACAGACCCCCTATCAGCATTACTGTTATTTTCCCAACCTGCCCGATAACGCTGTATACACCATGAAGAATCATCACCAGTCTGGTTATTGACAGATCTATTTCCAGCCGTGTGTTAAGCAGACCTCTAAGTCTTCCAGCCTGTCCCTTTTCAGCGTTGTATGCCTTTATTATGGGAATTCCAGCAAACGTGCTGTCCAGCAGGTCACCTGTATGGCTTGTAGCCTTTCTACTCTCCTCCACTCTTTTTCCGAGTTTATTTTCAACTCTTGAGAAGATCAGGAACATCAGCGGGAGAGGAACAAGAGATATCAATGTCAGCTCCCAGCTCATGAAGAACATGACTCCCAGGCAGAAAACCAGTCTGGAAGATGACTCAAGCGCCCGGAAGACCGCTGAACAACTGAACCATGCAATCCTTGGATAATCCACAATATCATCGGTAAGCCTCGTGGTGATATCTCCCGGTCGGAATTTATTCCAGAAGCTGTAGTCCTTCTTCATCAGGCTTCTGAAAACTTTGTCACGCACATCCAGACCGATCTTGCTGTTGAGCCATGCTCTGGCTCCGGGATAGAGTCCCGCAACGAACCGCGCAAATGCAAGCGCTCCAAGGATGAGGATAATTTTCCGGAATTCCCCGCTGCCTTCAGTTTCCCCAAGAACTTCCTGAACGTTATCAAGGAGATAGCGGAATACAAGTGGAAAGCTCAGGGCAACAACCGTGGAGACCAGAGTAAAAATAACCAGGATCACAAGATGTTTCTTGTGTGGTTTCCAGAAAGCCATTATCCACGAAAGGTAACTTCTATACTCAGTCATGGCTGCCTCCTTCCAGCTGCAGCCTGCAGAGTCCAGCGTAAGCCCCCGCATGTCGAAGCAGTTCATCATGCTTTCCCTGCTCGATAATTTCTCCATGCTGCACGACAATTATGTTTGAGGCATGAGTAACCGTGCTGAGCCTGTGCGCAACAACAAGAGCTGTTCTATCTTTTATGATGAGGTCAGTAGACCTTTGTATTCTTTTTTCAGTTCCTGGATCAACTGATGAAGTAGCCTCATCCAGAATCAGCAATTCAGGTTCTATCAGCACAGCTCTGGCGTAGTTGATCAGCTGCCGCTGACCCATTGACAGATTTAAGCCGCCCTCGCTGATTTTTCCATCCAGTCCTCCTGGAATTCTCTCCAGAATATCTTCGGCTTCGATTGTCCTCAACGCTTTTTTCTGGTTTTCCAGAGGTATATCCCGTTTGAACACTGTCAGATTCTCTGAGAGGGTTCCGGAAAAGAGATTCACATTCTGCAATACAAGTCCGAGTCTCCTCCGCCATACATCAAGACGGAAATCTCTTATATCAATCCCATTTATTGTAATTTTTCCTTCTGTCGGTTCGTAGAACCTCATGAGAAGACTTACAATTGTGCTTTTTCCTCCACCGCTTGCTCCGACAAGAGCAACCATTCTCCCTTTAGGTATTACGAAACTGATATCCTTGAGAGCCTGATTCTCCTTTGAATAGGAGAACCAGACATTTTCAAAACGGATCTCCTTCCAGTCTTCAGGGAAATCCGATTCCTCAAGATGTCCATCAGGTGTAAGGGTTTCAGTTGAAAGAATATCGAACAGTCTTTCCGCGGAAGCGGCAGCTCTCTGAACCATGTTCAGTGTTTCGGAGAACATCACCACAGGTCCAAAAAGACGTCTTGTATATTCGACGAACATAACTACAGTTCCAATACTTACGGCTCCAGAGATAACTCCTGCACGACCTGATAGAAGAATGATGACCACTGCAACAATTTCACAACTCCCAAGAAAGCTCCAGAAACCATATTCCCAGAAATAAGCGCGGATTTCTCTATTCAGGTAACGTTTCCCTTCGAGATGTACTCTACCGGAAGCCATTCCCGTCGCTCCGAAAACCTGAAGCACAGGAACTGATCTTACATATTCGGAAATGAATCCGGATATCCGGGCATAGGCGGCCCTTACTCTCCTGTAGAGCTTTCTCATATGCTTCAGTATAGGAACAGTCAGAAGAGCAATCGGGAATAGAAGCAGAAGTATCCATATCGTAATACTGGCATCTGCGACCATCATGATACCGATCGTTCCGCCAACCATTGCCACATTTCTCAGCAGAGCCATTGAAACGTCGCTGAACAGCATCCTGACCCTCTCCGAATCGCTTTCAACCCTTGCCATCAGTTTTCCTGTGGGGTGTTTGTCAAAGAAGGAGACAGAAAGAGTAAGCATATGGCGAAATACTTCTTCCGTTAGATCTCTCACTACCGCCAACCCTATTTTCGTTGCGATAATGACCTGTATGTAGGATAGAATCATAGCAAAGGAAAAAGTCCCAGCGAACAGAATTGAGTAAAAGATTATATCTCTGACTGACTTCTGAGGAATTGCGTTATCTATCACCATCCTGAGAATAAGAGGACCTGCAAGCTCTCCGGCTACTGATAACAAAAGAAGAAGAGCGGCAAGAGCGAACGCTTTTCTGTGCGGTTTCAGGAATGGCAGCATTTTCCGCAGAACAACAGCTGTTGATGTTCTGGAAATGTTCGCGTCATCTGGAATTTCGTCAAAATGAAAGTGCATCGTAAAATAAACCTTAAATCAATGTGTAGACGGTATCAATATCTTTTGTGAGAACTCTGCGGAGTGTTTCCGCCTGAAAAGATCAGCTTCTGATTACTGGATTCGTCTTTTGATCATAGTGATGCCCTTCGCTTGAGGAAGAGTATTAATGTCTATATTTTTTGAAATGTCAAGGTTTGTTTAGGGTCAGGTCTTGAAAATTAGCGTTTTTAATGCTGTTTTTCAAGATCTGACCCTACTTTTTTTGCATACCGCGTTACCAGAGATTTCAGTTTTTCAAGATTATCTTTGTTTCCTATCAGAACACCTGTGGGACCGGGTCTGTCAGACAGGGCAAAAGAGATTTTTCCACCCGCAAGAGCTAATTCCTCAAGTCTTTCGTTATCCTCCTCTGATCGCCCGACAAGCCCTATTGTATCCGCGGATAACCTGAATATTCTCCCATACCTGATAAGATGAGCGTTTGTGTCAGTTAACAGCCCCGGTATATCCATGAGCATTCTTAATCTTGAGCAATAATTCGGTTCCGTGAGAAGGCAGCCGCCGCCAGGGGCTTTGTATTGAAAATTATTTTCCTCAGCGATCCGTATCTGCGGTTTTCTGCTTCTGCCTGACAGTCGAAGAAGTCTGCTTCTGTCAACAAGTCCCTTCTCCTCCATTTCAGTTGCAGGAAGAAGTCCCGCTGAAAGCGGTCTCAGCAGGATTTCCTTAAAACCGGACAGTCTCGCGACTCTGTTAAGCGATCCCCTGTTCTGAGACATCGGTCGCTGTCCTGCAACTTCTCCGGAGAATATGAAATCGAATCCTTCAACAGAAGCGATTTCACCAAGTTTCCTGAACATTCCGGCATGGCAGTCTATGCACGGATTGCAGTTATTCCCGAATCCGCTTGGAGGATTGCGAAGCAGAGACAGTATTGTTTCAGAGTAGTCAATTTCCCGCCATGGAATTCCGA
>DAOWAG010000069.1 GCA_030634715.1 Candidatus Aegiribacteria sp.
CTGCACCAAGAGCATCCAGGTCTCCGTCGTTGTCGATGTCATCGAGATAGACTGCGCAGGCTCCATTAAAACCGCTTGCAATGGTATGTCCTGACCAGCTAGTTCCAGTATGATCCAGATTTTCCCACCATTTAATCTCATCGTCAATGACGGCAGCCGCCAGAACATCCATATCTCCGTCACTGTCGATGTCATCACAGTAAATGGAACGTGCACCATTGAATCCGGTTTCAATGATATGTTCAATCCAGATCTGACCAGATCCGTCAGTGTTTTCCCACCAGGTCACTTCATCTCCCGTTCTGGCTGTGCTGAGGATGTCCATATCACCATCATCATCGACATCTTCCGAGTAGACAGCACTGGCTCCCATGACCGTTTGGCTGATAATGTGTCTGGTCCAAGTGAGACCGGATCCGTTTTCATTTTCCCACCACGTCACCTCGTTCGCATCGTGAGCAGCCCCGACTACATCGTAGTCTCCATCTCCATCGATATCCTCTCCATATGTAGAGAGTGCGTGGTTGAAGTTATCGCAGATCACGTGCTTGGTCCAGGTACCCCCAGTGCCGTCAACGTTGTCCCACCAGGCAATTTCGTTTGCGTTATAGGCTGCGGCTATGACATCCCAGTCACCATCACCGTCTACATCTATGGAGTGTACGGAGTGAGCCCCGTCGAAATGACTGTCGATTACTGTTTCAGTCACACCAACAGAGGTAATCCTGAGAATGCCAGGGACTCCTCCCCAGTCAAGATTCGAGAATGAAGAGAATGAATTCCCAAATTCAAATAAAGGTCCAGAAACACCGGGTCCACCGGACCAATCGGTTTGAGTTGCGTAATCGGCATATGATATGATTAGAGATCCTGAGATCAGCAAGGTAAGGATGTTTCTACACATTGAAAACCTCCTTTCTTTATAAGAATTGCGGAAAGCTGGATGGATGTCAAGTTATTCCGGAGTACCTTCATCGGCCTTGGTCCGTAACTGGCCTGGGTAAATGTAAGAACCACTGGAAGAATCAATGACTTAGATACTCTTATCTCTTCAATCCACGCATTGAAAGGGATATCCGTTTTCGTTTTTCATCCACATCCAGGACTTTAACTGTAATTCTATCCCCAACTGAAACAATTTCAGAGGGATTCCTAACATACCTGTCGGCCAGCTGGCTGATGTGTACAAGTCCGTCCTGATGAATGCCCACATCTACAAATGCACCAAAATTAGTAACATTGGTTACAATTCCGGGAAGGATCATCTCCTTCGCAATATCTTTTATGGAATGAACATCTGCGAAACTGAAGAAGCGGAAACCTTCTCGGGGATCTCTTCCAGGTTTTTCAAGTTCTTCCATGATATCATGAAGTGTCGGCAGTCCTGCATTATCAGTGATAAAATCTTCAAGTCTGATTGATTGCCGCAGTTTTTCAGACTCAATCAGTTTCTCCACTCCCACTTCAAGTGAAGATGCCATTTTCAGCACAACCGAATAGCTTTCCGGGTGAACCGCGCTTGCATCGAGAGGATTCTCTCCGCCGTGAATCCTAAGAAAACCCGCTGACTGCTGATAAGCTGCTTCACCAAGTCGTGGAACTTTTATCAACTGTCTTCGGGATGAGAATGGACCGTTCTCATTTCTCCACTTAACAAGATTACCCGCAACTGATAGTGATATCCCTGATACGTAGGAAAGGAGCTGCTTGCTTGCGGTATTCACATCGACACCAACACTGTTTACACAACTCATGACAGTATCATCAAGAGCTTTATGCAGTTTACGATTATCCACATCGTGCTGATACTGCCCGACTCCAATCGATTCAGGATCTATTTTCACCAGTTCAGCAAGAGGATCCTGAAGGCGCCTGCCTATGGATACGGCTCCCCTCACTGTGATGTCATGATCGGGGAATTCCTCTCTGGCGACGTTGGAAGCGGAGTATATCGAAGCTCCGCTTTCATTCACCGAGACAACGGAAACCGTTCCGGGAAATTCCAACTCTGCAAGAAACGCCTCAGTCTCTCTACCAGCAGTACCATTTCCAACTGCAATGAACGAAATCCCGTATTGCTTAATAAGCTGAAGAACAGTACTACCTGCGCGTTTCCTCTTCTCCTCTGACATGAATGGAAAAATAGTGTTATTACACTGAAGGACTCCCTGTTTATCCAGGCAGACAACCTTGCAGCCAGTCCGGAATCCAGGATCAATAGCAATTACCGCTTCAGATCCAAGAGGAGCCGCGAGCAGGAGTTTTCTGAGATTTGCCGAGAACACAGCGATAGCTTCATCGTCAGCTGATTCCTTGCTTCTAAGCCTTGTTTCAGTTTCAATCGCTTGCGCAAGAAGCCTCCGATATCCGTCCCGAACAGCTTCCTGAATCAATAATCCCTCCTCTGTTTCGGGATTCTCAATCCAGTTCGACGCAACGATTTCAACTGCCCTTTCGGGCGGAACAGTAATCTTCAGGGAAAGAACATTCTGCTTCTCCCCTCTTAGCATCGCCAGTACTCTATGCGAAGGACATTTCCCGACGAGTTCATCCCACTCGAAATAATTTCTGAACTTGGATCCTTCTTCCTCCTGCCCTGGTCTTACGCGGCTTCTAAAAACGCCCTCTCTCCAGTAATATCGACGCATGGACTCTCGTGTTCGAGGAATCTCGGTGAGTTTTTCTGCTATAATATCCTGTGCGCCGGCAAGAGCATCATCAACGGTTTCAACACCCTTCTCAGGGTCAATGAATTCCACTGCATATCCGGAAGGGTTTTCACCTCTCTGAAGCAGTATCCCTTCCGCAAGAGGTTCAAGGCCCTTTTCACGAGCTCTGGTTGCCCGCGTACGTCTTTTCGGCCTGAACGGCAGGTAAATATCCTCAAGTGATGGGAGTGTTTCAGAATCATCAAGTTCTTTCTTCAGATCATCTGTAAGCAGTTCCCGTTCTTCCAGAGAACGCAGGATCGCCTCTCTTCTATTATCCAGTTTTGAAAGCTGTTCAAGCCGATCACGGATAGCTTTTATCGTGACCTCATCCATGCTTCCGGTTGCTTCCTTACGATACCTGGCCATGAAAGGAACTGTCGCTCCCTCTTGAAGCAAAGAAACAGCTGCAGCAACTCCTTTGCTGTTCAAACCGAATTCAGATGAAATCTTCCCGATGTAACTGCTATTCATGAATTATCTCCAACCTTGCATGTACTCTGCTTATATAACTGGATATTATATGCTGATTTACTCATCCTTAATCCCATCGCGAATCCTGATTTCAACGGATGTGATCATTGCTTATTGGTTCAATATACAATCAGACTTATTATTTCTGCACTGGCTTTGGTTATTGTGACTGCAATAAATTGAAGACAGGCTCTTTTACCGTAATCAGGAGCGTTGAATATAACCAGCTTTTAAGGAGAAATAATGTCTGATCTAACTCATGTTACATACTGTGGATTATACTGCAGACTCTGCTCCAATCTGGCAAGAATACCACAGCAGTCCTCTGCTTTGCAGGAGACTCTCCGGAAGGAAGGCTGGGAATATTTTGGACAGTACTGTGTGTCCAATTTCGAGGAATTCTGGGCTGCTCTCGGAGAATTAAGCCGGACAGGTATGACCTGCAAGAGCTGCCGCGGTGGCTGTGGTGACCCTGATTGCTCTATCAGGGAGTGTGCTCGAGAACGGAATATGGAACTGTGCTCCTCTTGCTCTGAATACCCCTGCGAGCACATTACAGATCTAGCCAGGCGGTATCCTAACCTGATCCCTGACGGAAGGCGGCAGCAGGAGATCGGTTTGGACAGGTGGATCCAGGAGCAGGAAGACAGATACGAGTCCGGGTTCTGCTATGCTGATATTCGGTATTCCACTTAAAGCAGTGTCATGGTGAAGACACTCATCCTGTTACAGTCAGGTTTAAAATGAATAGAGATACAATCAGGCAACATCTGGAGAATACAAAAAATATTGTAGAGAATGTTCTCAGTGAATATTGCTCGGATGAAGGATGTCCATGCGATTACAAACCGTTTGTATACTGGGCCGGCAAGCAGCAGGGGCCAGGATGGCAGGACAATATACAGAATCAACTTGTTCAATCCACACTGAGACTGGACTGCTTTTCACGAATCAAGGATTGCGAAAAGGCTTACTGGTTTGAAGGCTCATACGAATGCAGTAACTGTAGAACGAAATGGAACTATTTCTCTGAAGAATGGCGAATGCTTGCATTCCATAAACGGTTACTGAAAATCGGAGGAGATGATCCAGGTAAGTTATTCGAAGAACTAATTGGTAACGATATTTTTGCATCAGTCGGATTTGAGCCTGCTGGAAAAAGCACATTATCACTTGAACAATGGATCGCTTTTATGCTCGGCAGAGATTATAAAACAGAGCCCTGAATCAGCCTGACGCTATTTACCTTCGACCTCTTCGAGAGCTTCGGTCAGTGAATCCCTAACTTGCTCCATCAATTCAGGCGTCAAAGTGATACCCTTGCGAGTGGGCTTCCAGTCACCCTTGTCATCCATGTAATAAATCCTGGCGCCAATGTACTGGTTTCCTTTGAATTCCGACAGTTCTATTCGTACCAGATCGGTACCCTTCTCGATATCCCTGATAGTTTTTTCCAATGGTTTCATCCTCTCAATAACGCTTACTCCGGTTGCTCACGAAAGGCAAGTCTAATAAAAAAGACCATGGAAACGCAAGATCAAATAAATACAGTGTGACAAACGGGAAAGTAAAAGCACCGATCAGCCGCACTCAGAGTAACCGCAATTCAGAGCACAGGAAACACATCCTGATTCATACTTAAGGGGTCCTCCGCACATCGGGCAGGCTCCTGCAAGGTTTTCGACTACTTCGTCATCAAGTTCAGAGTCGGTTTTTTCAGGATCTATCACCGGATTCGCCACGGGCTCAAGAGATTGAATCGCATCCGATGTCTGTCCCGGAATTGAATCAGGACTCTCCTCAAGATACCATTCGATAGTCTGACCAATTGCATCAGCGCAGGAGAGTATTCTGTTTCCGTTCTGCCAGACAATCCGGTGACAGCTTATCCCTTTAAGTTCTTTGACAATTGCGCCAGGCTTGATATTTGACCGCAGTGCAAGCGAAACAAGTCTGCTGATAGCTTCTGATTGACTCGCTGCGCATCCTCCTGCCTTCCCCATCTGGGAGAATATCTCTACCGGTCCATCCGAGTCCATATTGATAGTAACGTAAAGGTTGCCGCAGCCGGTCCGGATTCTCCTTGTAATACCGGATGTAACATCTCCTCTGTCTCTGGGACCAATTGGAAATGCAGGGAGTGGAACATCAATTATCTGTTCTTCTGCTTCGGAAGAGGCGAGATTAAGAACCTGCTTATCTCTACTCTTGTCCCGGTATACAGTAACACCCTTACAACCGAGTCGCCGGGATAGCTGGAACACTTCCGCTACATCCTGCCGGGTAGCATCCTCAGGCAAATTAACGGTCTTTGATACGGCATTATCGGTGTACTTCTGGAAAGCAGCCTGCATTCGGACATGGTAAGCAGGAGAAATGTCATGAGATGTTGTAAATACCCTCTGAACATCTCTGGGAATTTCATGAATACCCTGACATGAGCCTTTTTCAGCCACCTGGTTTAGAATTTCCTCGGAGTCAAACCCCTTTTCCCTGGCAACTCGTGCAAATTCGGGAACTACTTCATACAGCTCATCATTCTCATCAAGAAGATTACGCCTTGTGAATGACAGTGCAAACACCGGCTCGATACCTCCAGAACATCCGGCAAGAATACTAATCGATCCGGTAGGAGCTATTGTTGTTACGGTAGCATTACGCAGTGGTGGCTGGTGTTTTTCATCGTAAACGCTGCCCTTGAAATTTGGAAAAGGTCCTCGTTCCTCAGCTAGATCAATACTGGCTTTTCTGCCCTTCTCAGCAATAAAACTCATCAGATCCTCAGCGAATAAAAGGGCTTCTTCCGAATCGTACGGCATCCCCAGTTTAAATAGAAGATCGGCAAAGCCCATTACGCCAAGTCCGATTTTTCTGTTTCCAGCAACCATTTCCGCTATTTCCGGAAGAGGATACTTATTCACCTCAATAACATCATCAAGAAATCTTACTGCGTTCACAACTGTATTCTCAAGCCTGGTCCAATCAATTGCTGTGACTCCATCAGCTCTTCGTTCAGCCATGACAGAGACGTTCACCGAACCCAGATTGCATGCTTCGTATGGAAGAAGAGGCTGCTCACCACAGGGATTCGTTGCCTCAATATCGGCAATTTGCGGTGTAGGATTTGCATCATTCATTCGATCGATGAAGATGATTCCGGGTTCTCCGGAATTCCACGCTGAATCCACAATCGCATTGAAGATTTCCGTGGCGTCTCTGCTTCCAGTAACTTTTCCTTCTCTTGGATTTGTAAGATCGTAACTTGTGCGTCTTTCAACAGCATTCATGAATTTATCAGTTGCAGCTACAGAAAGATTGAAATTGTTCAGTTTCTTCATGTCTCGCTTAACATTGATAAACTCACCTATATCGGGATGATCTACTCGCAAAACCGCCATATTAGCACCTCGGCGGACACCGCCCTGCTTTACTGTTTCTGTGGCCTGATCAAAAACATTCATAAAGGATAATGGACCGCTTGAAACACCTTTTGTGGACATTACAGTATCATTTGCAGGACGTACACTTGAAAAAGAAAAAC
>DAOWAG010000048.1 GCA_030634715.1 Candidatus Aegiribacteria sp.
ATGCTTCTGCGGGGAATATCCATGCTTAGAAGTGGTCTGTATGAGAGCGCTATCGATCTTCTCGAGATTGTCGTGGAAAACAATCCCGATTTCGCTGCGGCTTATTTTTATCTTGGCAGATGCGGCAATCTGAGAGGGGATCTTGCAAGCGCTGAGAACTATTTGAAGACCGCACTTGAACTTGTGCCGGATGATCCGGATTATCTTGTGGAATTCGCGATTGTACTTGAAAAGCTAAAAAGGAATACTGAGGCATCTACTTTCTACAAAAGATCGGGGTTGCTTCGGAAACGATTAAGTGAGGATTAGGAGCATGCCCAACAATGAAGCATCGGCATAAAACCCACACAGCTGGCTATAATACCCGTATATTATTGTCAAATACTTCCAGTATTCTCCTCAAATCTCCGAGCATTCTATCTCAGCTGCGAGGCTCTTCTGCTCGATGCTCGTTATCGGGCAGGCTCCAGACAGTGAAATCATGTGTCCTGGCATCATTTCTGCTTATTCTTGCCGCCTGCGCAAGAATGGCAGCTCCGGGTGGTGGTCCAGAGGATGAAACACCGCCTTTCATTGTTTCCATTGAACCTCTCCCGGGGCCGGGGTATCCTGATCTTAAAAAAATAATTATCGAATGGAGTGAGAGACTCGATGCTGGTTCAGTTGCTGCATACCTTTATCCACAGATGAGTTACAATCTGGAAATCCATGGATCCAGAATTGAAATAGAGCTTGATTCAGTTCCGGGAGACGTGCCCCTGGTAATCCATCTGCCACCTGAAATTCAGGATAGAAGAGGTAACCGTAGCGGAATTCCCGTAAATCTCGCATATAGCAGAGCTGATTCACTTCCCACCGGATTGATCCATCTATCGATGATCAGACAGGGCGGAGGTAATATTGCCAGAAGAACTCTGATTGAACTTTACAGGATCCTATCCGATTCAACAGGAGACTCTCTCCTTGTGCGGAGAACCGTTGCCGACTCAATGGGGACAGCTGATGTGCAATGGCTTGAACGGGGATACTATGGAATCCTCTGTTATGAGGATCCTGACCAGTCATTTGAATGGAATTCTGAACAGGAGGCTGGTTTTGACACTCTCGTTTATCTGGAGAAGGGTGAAATTCTCAATATTGAAGCTTTACTGACCGTTGTTGATACAGTAGGACCTATTATCACTGAGGTTGAAGCTCTTGATCGATATCATCTTCAGATCTCATTCAACGAGGAAGTATCGTTTGCCTCTTTCAGTGAAGGGCAGGTGATACTGCAGGACACATCACGAAGCAACATTGATCTGAATGGTTTCTGGCTGCAGAGCGGTTTTTCAGGGGAAATTGTTACTATTGAGACTGAAGCAATCCCAGCTGGAGAAATCACGGTCTATACTTCCGGTATTCTTGATTTGATGATGAATCCGTCCGAACCTCACTCAATGATTTTCTTCGGGATTGATTCACTTCCCGCAGACAGTCTGAGACTTCGATCCTATTATCCAGCTCCAGGAAATGAAAATGTAAATCCTGCAGGGCCATACACCTTATCCTTCAATTTCTGGGTTGATATTGATTCTCTGAAGAATAAACTAACTCTTAACAAAGTATCAGATAGCACATTAATACAAGGTTCATTAAATGGAATAGATGGGCGATCCTTCGAATTCATCCCTGATCATCAGCTCATTGGCGAACAACAGTATCGCTTTACGCTGCTTCCGGGTATTTCAACTGCCTGGGGTGATACTCTACTCTCATCTTTCTCATGGTCATTCTCAACTGCGTGGGGGGATGAACCTGGATCGATAGAGGGTAATATCTCTGGAACAAGCGTTCAAACATTGCTGATTCAGATAAGCAGAACTGGCGGAAGCAGTGACGAGAGTGTAATCTACTCTTTCCTTCAACCGGGGCAGTATAGAGTTGATGAAATACCGGCAGGACGCTATACTGTTGCAGCATTTATCGATACCGATGGTAGTGGAACATGGAGTTCCATGGAACCTTATGGCACATATCCGGGTGTAGTTCTTGTTCAGCCGGGTCTGATAACTGAGGAGATTAATATTGAAATACTCCCCTGAACTTTCATTTGATAAATCTGAATGTACCGGTTGTGGAATCTGTAAGGTAGTATGCCCTTCAGACGCGATTGAAATCCGGAATGGCTTTCCGTTATTTGAAATTGAGAAATGTATCGCCTGCGGGCATTGCGGTGCATACTGTCCTGAGAACTGTTTCGGATTTGACCGCGTTCCTGACCCGAAAGATATATGCTCTTCAGAGAGATATCTTTCAATGCTTGAAGCAAGACGATCGGTAAGACATTTCTCAGCTATAATCCCATCAGAAGAAGAGATAAACGCAGTACTTTCCGTACTGTCTCAATCCCCCACCGGTGTGAACAGCCAGGGGATCACTGTCCGGGTTGTTCGAGGATCTGAAGCGGTACAGGATCTTCTCAGACCTGTAACAAAGTTATTGAGAATACTTGACTTCACCGGAATATCGTTTCTGATCGGAAAGCTTACCGGAAGATCGGCATATTTGAGAAAACTACGACATGGAGAGGATATCATCTTCCGTAAGGCGCCTGTGGTGCTGTTCTTCCATGTGCCAAAGAGAAACATAACGGGCAGAACAGATGGAATTATCGCTGCCACGACTGTTATGCACAATGCGGTTACACTTGGTTATGGTACATTATGGAACGGTATTGCTGAAAAACTCTACCATTTGATACCCTCCTGGCATTCCAGCTTCACAAAGAGAACAAGATTAACAGCAGTTCTTTGTATTGGATATCCTGAGATGATTCCCGAATGGAAAGCTCCCCCGAGGGATTACAGGATCAAATTGTAATAAACTGCAACGGTTGACGCAGGCGGGGCAGGAGAGGGGTGTGAAGGCTTTCTCTCGGTCCCGTCTTCATAATATTTCTCCAGTCAAGCAGACGACGAACGCTGTACTGGCTCATATCAAGCCTGCCTATCCGGAATATTCCCTCTGGTGAGTCAAGTAGACGATTCATGGAAGATACACTTCCGTTGGCTAGAAAACCCATCCTTACTGCCTGTATATTCTGAAACTGAAAGTGTGAGAGGAATTCTTCTGCGCCCTGGTCCTTTGGAAATCTGCCTCCAGGATAGGCCATCGCGAAGATTTCGGAAGTTCTCAATCCGAGCCTTCTGTGGAAATTTTCCATAGGCAGCAAAACTGCCCGATCCCATTTCGTGCGGGGAAGAGTTATAAAATTCGTGTGCATATTCGTATGATTACCAATAGAATAGCCCATATCGATCAGAAGATTGAATTTTTCGGTAATATACTCCTCCTGTCCGAATGGGATCTTGTCCCAGGAGATAAAAAACGTGACACCTCGACCGAATTCAGGATTCAGATCGCAGAATTGCTCAAGAATACCGACCACGCAATGTGGATCGATCTCTGTTGAACCCTCAAGGAACATGAAATTATCCTGCCATCCATCATCGAAAGTAAGCATCAGTGGTCGTCGATCCGCCGGAACCTGCATAAGTCCGTTTTCAAGATCTGGGGGAGTGATTAGATAAAAACCAGCATCGCAGAGCTTTTCAAGATCTGATAGGAATCTGCTGATTGATACTCCGTAGTATCCGTCAACTGGATCGCTGACATGATGGTACATGAGTACGGGGATCCCGCTGGCTGCGTTACTCACAGGATCTTCAGGATCAGTATGCTCAATGATAGCGGTTCTGCCGGTTTCAGGTGTCCATAGAAACAGCAGAGTCAGGAGAAGACCGGTCATAGCGATGGAATTACAGTTAAGCGGTCAAGGGAGGCATCAACGTATCCGTCAACAAAGACTCCAACCTGACCCAGAGCGGGCATTGTTGTGCGTACAACCTGAATTAGCTGACCGTTCACCCTGAAATCGATGTAATTGCCGTGAACAAGAGCGGATATCTCAACGCCTGGTAGACTATAAGGCAGGAGTCTGCTTGATTCGAAAGGTTCCATTCCCATAACTGAAAGCCAGAGACCATTGATGCATCTCTGAACCGTATACTGCCCTCTTGAGTTTGCGCCGATCAGAATGAAATCTCCGGTTGATTCTGCTCCAAGGACCAGACCCACTACACAATGAGCCGGAGCATCAACAAGGTCAAACTGGGCTTCGACAAGACCGTCGTCAAGAAGACCCGCTGTGGACAGAAGCACAACAGGATCCTGAAACGCGGAGTTGTCGATATGCATGGATCCGTGGTAGACTTCATAACGACAGGAAGAACCGAAAGGTTCCGTGAGTACATCGTCAAAGGTGCAGTTGAGCAGTGTGTCATTGGGTTGTGGTGACGTTTCATATATGGTGGGTGTACTCTGAACGGTGGTAGTATCACGTGAAGTGGTTTGAGTTGTTATATGACCGACGTAGAATCCAGAAGTCCTGGTTTCTCCGCAGCCCTGTACTGAAAGCATGATTGCTGCAGCTGCCATTATGGTGATAATTGGGAACCGGGATTTCATATTTCTTCTTTCCTGAAATGGTATTTGTTTTATCGAAGGGAGTAGATGGATCCAGTGAAAAGTACTAATCATTCCGTTGATTGTCCAGTGCAATTGATGATAGCGGCGTTATTTCTGATAATGTTCGCGGGTTGCGGAGGTCAGGAAGAGTCAGCTGAACCGATCGATACCGGAATAAATGATCCTGTATATGCTGAAGCATACACTATTACAGGATTTACTATAGAGAACGCTCCTCCTGATACTCTGTCCCTAAGGTGGTTTGGAGAAGGATCCGCAGTTATTTCGCATATTCAGGCGCCTGAGGAACAGGAAATTGCTGCAGGCGATACACTGCTGTTTCTTATTGAGAGTCTTCATCTTGTGGAGAAGGAAAGACTGACGATGGAGCTTGATGTTGCCCTTGCGCGTATGGACTCTGCTCCATTGGATACACTGCTTCACAATAGGGTGGACAGT
Organism: Candidatus Aegiribacteria sp.; assembly: GCA_030634715.1. The sequence goes on from DAOWAG010000048.1 coordinate 4,969, forward strand.
CTTTCACTTCTGCTTGACTCCATTTCAACGTCTGAAAACAGGGCATTCCTATCAACTCTTAATGGAATATTGATTAAATTCAGTGTCTTTGAGGATCAGGACATAAGATCAGGTGATGTTCTGGCGGAAATATCCGTTGAGAGCAATTCTGCGTTCCTTGTGTACCCCCCGGATGGCTGCACAATTGACAGATGGCCAATGAATACCGGATCGATGAGCTTTGTTGAACAGCATGATGGATTGGCTGTATATTCGGGCGAACTGTCAGAGAGTGAAGATGAGTTTTCACTCTTTGCGGCTGTTCCAAGAGAAGCTGTATTTGAGAATGACCTTGATAGCTATCTTATAACCGCGGATAATGATACTATTTCAGTATTGCGGTCTGGAATTATGGACGACGGACAAATCATTATCCAGGTTGATGAACCTGTTTACTCGGAACTCATCACCTGGGCAGAGAGATGAATGGAGATATTACTTGGCTACCGGAATACCACTGATTGATTACAGAACATCTTATGATTTCAAACCACTTCCTGATAAGGTTTTAAGAAGTTTTGAGAGCTGGATAGAGGGCGGGAAACTAGGATTCATGGAACTCCCTGAGGATAAGGACCTTCTTCATGACACTCTTGAACTTGTTCATGATATCAGCAATTCCTGTGACAGAATGATCGTTTGTGGAATCGGTGGATCATCTCTTGGTCTGAGAGCCCTTTTGAGCGCGCTGGATAGATCCCAATCCGGTGTATCTGTAGTTGATTCACCTGATTCACGTATGCTTGCGGAGCTTGTTTCCCGCTGCAATCCGGATTCAACCGCTCTTACGGTAATTACAAAATCAGGCGGTACTGCCGAGACTATGGCAATATTTCTTACCTTGTATCGGTGGCTTCTGGATTCCGAGGATCCTGACAGCAGAGTAATCGCGATAACAGATCCCCGGAAAGGTGATCTGAGAAAACTTGCTCTGGACAGAGCCTGGAATTCGCTGCCGGTGCCGCCATCTGTCGGTGGAAGATTCAGTGTCCTCAGTCCTGTTGGATTGTTTCCGGCGGCATTTGCCGGAATTGATATCAAGTCTCTTCTGCATGGTGCGCAAGTAATCACTGAAGACTTCATTAATAATGGTGCCGATAGCGTGACCGCGAGGATAGCAGCTGGATACCTACATAATTTTATCAGCCATCCGGTTCATGTATTCTTTCCCTATGACGACAGATTATTCGATACCGCACTATGGTTCGCTCAACTCTGGGGAGAAAGTCTTGGCAAGAAGACCGATCTCTCCGGAAACAAGGTGTTTACTGGTCAGACACCTCTGGCTTGCAGGGGGCCTGCTGATCAGCATTCTCTGGTGCAGCTGTTCACGGAGGGACCAAGGGACAAAACAGTGACGGTTCTGACTGCTCCGGGCGAAAGTGGGGCAGTTAGGATTCCAGGCGGTTTTGAAGATTATCCTTCCATTGCTTATCTTGAGGGTCGAACTCCTGATGAGCTTCGTCTTGCGGAAGCGGAAGCTGTCGGAGCAGCGATGGAAGAGGTCGGTATTCCTGTAAGTTATCTAGAGATGCCATTTCTGGATTCGCGTTCCCTGGGAGAACTCTTAATGTCCCTGGAGATAGCGACAGTACTTACCGGACTGGCGCTCAATATAAACCCTCTTGATCAACCAGGGGTCGAGCGCTGTAAAGTGCTTATATACAAAGCAATGAACCGGCCGGGTTATAACATCTGATGAGCGCTATTATCCTTGCCGCTGTGATTGCTCTGCCTGTTATGTGGCCTGCCCCGGCAGATATCATGGAGACTTCATCGATCTATTCATGGACATGCTCCGAATTGCTAGGATGGCATTCGCGTTTAATGCGGGACGGTACTCCATTGCTGATATATGGTCATGAACCTTTTCCGGGATGGGGATCATTTGATTCAGTAACCATACGAAGCCCTCTGGAAGCGGGTTTGTGGGGTAATGGAGAATGGGAAATCGACTTTGAATCCTCTGAGATTCCCGACAGTTCGTATGCCAGCGGTATTGGTCTTCTTGAGAATACATCTTATCAGAACAGATACTCCGCTTATCTCAGAAGACCTCTTCCAGCTGATTTTTTCGTGGATTTTTCTCTATCCAGGGAGGATACCCTCAAAAACCAGAGGTTTGTGCTGGGCCTTGAAAACATTGTTCTGGGCGGGAGAGGATGGCAGACAACAGAAGATGGATATACGCTATGGTCTTCCTGGAATCCTTCGAATATTTTAGCGCGATTGTCATTTATTCACCTTCATGCCGGGGGAAGACAATGGGAATTACTTGGTTCTTACAGTACTCGATTTGGAGAGATTCTTTTCGAGACAGGTGCGGCAGGAAGCCTTTCAGATAGCGAGATGCAGAAGGTTGAGGGGCATATGCGTCTGGAGGTGCCATTGCAGGGAATGACTGCGGTACTCAGGACGGATATCTCTGATCCACAAAATGATTTTTCTCTCGGAGGTACAGCAGGTCTTATTGCCCGTTATGGTATCTTTGATATTCAGGCTGGAGTCGTTCTGCCACCAGGTTCGGATATTTCGTTTATGGGAATCGCGGGAGCAGGACCCGTGGAATTGAATCTGCGCATTGATTCTGACGGTATTGAAGGAGGTTTGCAGACCATTATAACCAGAGAATTCGGCTATCTTCACAGCGGAGTATCATTGAAGAAGGACAAACTTAAATTCGCCAGCAAAGCCATGACGTCCATAGGGTGTGCAAGGTTCGCAAGGATCTATGCAGG
>DAOWAG010000276.1 GCA_030634715.1 Candidatus Aegiribacteria sp.
GACGGACAGCGGGAGATGCGGTTGAAAACCCTCGAGGAACTTCGCAGCCGATTTGAGGTGCCCGGCGAATTTATCCTGGTTAAAGGAGTGGAGATCAGTGATAGCTTCGAGAGGAGACCACTCCATATCAGCGCATTGAATCTGGATGAATTCATCGAGAGGCAGGGCGGTGAAAGTCGATCATCCACAATGCGTAATAACGTGGATGCCGTTCTTGAACAGGAGAGCCGACTGGACAGGCCGATTGTCACTACCGTGAATCACCCTAACTGGACCTGGGCGCTTACTCCGCAAGAGCTGGCAATTATTGAAGGAACTCCTTTCTTCGAAGTCTATAACGGCAGTGCCGGGTGCAACAATTATGGAGATGAAAGCCATCCCGGGATGGATGAAGTGTGGGATATCGCCCTGACTATGAGACTCACATCTCTTGGACTCGGTCTGACATTCGGTGTGGCAGTAGATGATACTCACGATTACTTCACTTTCGGACCTACCTATTCCAATCCCGGCAGGGGCTGGATAACGGTAAGGGCAAGAGAGCTGACCCCGAATGCTCTCATGGAAGCTATGAAAGAGGGTGACTTCTACTCTTCGACGGGTGTTGTGCTGAGGGATTTCAGGATCAGCAGATCCCGGTACTTCGTTGACATAGAAGAAGAGGAGGGGGTCTCCTACAGAACTCAGTTCACAGGTACCCGTATCATCAATGGGAGAACAGGGCCGATCGGGGAAGTCCTGCTCGAGACAACACAGAATCCTGCTACCTACAGATTCAGCGGGAACGAACTATACGTCAGGGTAAAAGTCATTTCCTCGAAAGCCCATGAGAACTTCTGCGAAGGAGAAGAAGCACCAGAAGTTGCATGGCTGCAGCCGACGGTGCCTTATAAGAGATAGATCAGTAGTTGGGTAGTCGGAAGTTCTTGCAACAATAAATTCCCTAATAAACTCCCTGAAATATTCACGAGTGCGATTTCACATTGATAATGTAGCACAATAATGCTACATTATGGCACAGATTATTAACCAGGGAGACATACTGTGGTAAAGCCTATCAAGCTTCGTCAAGCGGGTGGTTCAGTCAGTGCTACTCTACCCAAAGAGATGGTGGACCGTCTGCACCTTCATTCAGGAGATCAGGTTTATATTGTAGAAACTGAGGCTGGATTACTGCTTACACCATACGATCCAGTCTTTGAACAGGCTCTTGCTGTCTACGAGCGCGGTAGTAGGAAGTACAGGAATGCACTTCGCGAACTGGCCGGTAGAGAGGAAGAGGAATGAAAGAGCCTGTCTGGCTCACAAGACAAATAGTCGAGTTCATCCACTTCGAACTGATCCTGGAATATGGTGGAAGTCACGGTATTAAGTCAGAGTACATCCTTGAATCCTCTTTAGCGCGACCTCAAAGTAAATATTCATATGCTGAAGATCCAGATATGGGATTACTGGCTGCAGCATATGGTTATGGTTTAGTAAAAGGTCATTCATTTATCGATGGCAACAAACGGCTTGGTTTTATGGCAATGTATACCTTTCTGGGACTTAACGGATATGACCTGGTCACATCTGAAGCAGAAACAGTTGAAGTAATAATGGATCTGGTTCAAGGGGCTATCAGTGAAGAAGAACTTGCTGATTGGTTGCGAGCCAGAATGATTCCTGAGAATAGCTTGGAGTAATGGGAACCTTAAAGACGATATCCAGGGGAGCTTTATTTCGTTGCTAATAGTACCATATTATGGTACAATTATTTCATGAAAATTGATATAGAACATCTTAAGAATATCTGTGCAAAGCAGGATTTGACTCTATCAGAGTTGCTCCAATCTGCAGGTGTCAGCAGAAATGCATTTTACACGCTTGCGAGGCAGGAATCGATTCTACCTAAATCGATCCAGGCAATTGCCAATCATCTTCACATACCATCATCATCCTTCCTTGTCGATGAAGGTTCAGACACTCAAAAGGGATTGAATCTTATCAATAGAGTCCAGAACATCGTTCATCGTCATAAATTAACGGATCCGGATAATATCCGGCATACACTCATCCTGCTCGAGGAGAAACCCGTTGCTCGATTGAGGAGGGCATTACTGCGTGCCAGAAGATTCAATATTCAGCGATAAAGAAATCAGTTTCCTTCGGGAGTTGAAGAAAGAGAAAGTCGAATTCATGATTGTAGGACTCTCGGCGGCCGCTCTACAGGGTGCACCGGTCGTGACGCAGGATGTAGATCTTTGGTTCAAGGACCTGACGGATAATGGAATCCAGAAAGCACTGCAAAGGGTGGGGGGGACATACATATTTCCAGTTGGTCAAAATCCCCCGATGTTTGCAGGCGAAGCTGTAAAACTATTCGATATCGTAATCCATATGCATGGACTGGGAGATTTCAAAGAGGAGAAGCAGTACGCCATAAAAGTACCAATCGGTCGGTTAAAGGTACTGGTCCTTTCCCTTGAGAGGATAATCCGCAGTAAAGAGGCCGCTGGTAGAGAGAAAGACAGATTAGTCCTTCCTGTATTACACGATGCTTTGATTGCTATAACGGAATCCAACAAGCAGGATCAATAATCAAGCAGGACCTGCAAACGCATTGTCA
>DAOWAG010000081.1 GCA_030634715.1 Candidatus Aegiribacteria sp.
ATAATATTCGATGGAATATCCAGTAATAGAGAGGATGGATAGTCTTATGAAACTTACAGCAGTATCAATCCTATTATTGATCAGTATTCCTGCTGGCGCGATAACTCTGCAGGAGGCCATAGATATTGCCCTTGAAAACAGGGGAGATGTGGAATCCGCCTTGATGACGCATGAGAGTGCTGTCTGGAAAAGCAGGAACGCAGATTTCTGGTTCCTGCCCAGTATAAACGGGCAATTCGCTGTCCAGAAGAACTACGACATTCAGGAGATGAGCATTCCGGGAATGAGCAGTATTCCGATGGGAACCGAGTACACCTCTCTCGCCGGAATCTCGATCAGTGTCCCTCTCTTCGTAGCACAAGGTCCAGCAGGGGCAAGACTGGCGTCCCGTTCAGAAGATCTCACCATGTATCAGTCCAGTGCAATCAGCATGGACGCGGTTGAGCAGGTAATGAGTGCTTTTTACGGAGTACTCCTCGCGCAGGAAATGTCTGATGTGTCTGAGGAGGCACTCTCAATAGCTGAAGAGGGCTTTGAACTTGCCTCTCTCCGGTATGAAGCCGGTACGATCTCAAGGTTTGAGCTGCTTCAGAGTAGAGTTGCATGGGAAAACAGAATACCGGATATGATCTCAGCAGAGAGTGCTCTTGAAAACGCTAGAGCAGGATTCGCGGTAGCTCTCGGTCAGGATAATGCGAAAGTAGCGTATATTGAAGGACATCTTGGTGATGAACCGCATATCATGTTGCCTGAAACACTGGATGAAGCGCGAGAGCTTATGATGACGCAGAATCCGGATTTGCAGATTGCCGAGCAGATGAGACTGCTGGGTGATGCAGGAGTTGATATGGCGAGAGCAGCATTTTTTCCGAAACTGGTTTTCCAGACAGATCTGAACTACCAGGCAGCGAGAGATGATATCAGATTTGTAGCAGATGATTACGAAAGGAATCTGACAGCGTCTATCGCATTGCAGATACCCCTGTTCAATGGGTTATCGGATATCTCAGGATACAATTCCGCTCGAGCTGAGAAGCTTTCAAATGATGCGGTCGCACAGAGCCTTGAACAGGTTGCTGAGCTATCTCTTGTTCTGGCGTGGAATAATCTTGAAGCGGCTCGTGAGCGTTCCGAGGCAACTGAATCAACTGTTGAGCAGGCTTTTGAGGGTTCAGAAATCGCGACGGTTTCATTTGAAGCAGGAATGATCACTCGCCTGGAAATGGATCAGGCCTTCCTTGCGCTAACCTCATCCAGAACAAATCACGCATCCTCTCTCTATGAACTGAGGATGGCAGAAGCTGAATTAATGAGAGTGACAGGAATGATGGAAGGATACATCAGATGAAGAAGTTTTTGTATATCGGAGTCCCAATTCTAGTTCTTGCGGGTGTATTCCTGTTATTAGGACCCAAACCTGCGGAGGAGGAAGAGGATCGTCCAGCAGCTGTTTATGTGCAGGTTGTTCAATTGACGGATATTTCCAGTACTGCATACGCCAATACCCGCGTGGAAGGGCTTGATGAGGCTCTGATCTACGCGCTTTCACCCGGAAAAGTGGAAGAGGTTCTTGTTTCTGAGGGTGACAGTGTCATTTCGGGTCAGAGACTTGTCAGATTGAATACTGATCAACAGGCAAGCGCAGGGACAGCCAGCGCATCTGCCGGAATAAGTTCGGCCAGCGCGAATGTTGATAATGCTGAGAACAACTATGAGAGGCTTCAGTCGCTATTTGAGGCTGGCGCCATCAGTCTCCAGCAGCTTGAAGGAGCGGAGGCCACTCTTGAATCAGCCAGGGCTCAGCTGAGCCAGGCCAGAGCAAGCTATGCACAGGCAAGGACTGTTAGAGATAATTCCTGGATCACCGCTCCATTCGATGGTCAGGTCGGAAGAATATGGGCAAGACCGGGCAATTTAGCTGGAAGCACTCCTCTACTCTCCATTTCGAACAATTCCACCATTATCGCCAGGATACTTCTGCCGGAGGAGGATCTTCTCAAACTTGAACCGGGGTTACCCGCCTATATCACTGTGAATGCTCTGGATAATGAATCTTTCCCGGGGATTGTTGTATCCGCTTCCTCAACTGTTGATCAGATCAGCGGGCTTGTTCCTGCTGAAGTCCGATTTGACGATACCGGTGACAGACTCCGTCCAGGTATGACCGGAAGGGTAGCTGTTCTGACTGAAACCGTGGAGAACACGATTGCGGTTCCTGAAAGCGTTCTTAGAAGAACTCACACAGGTTACCAGGTTGTTGTAGTCGAGAATGGTCTTGCTGTAATCAGAGATGTCAGCACTGGTGTCTACAGTGATGGAATGGTTCAGATAACAGGTGGCCTGGATGCTGGTGACGCTCTCATTATTCAGGGTCATACCATGCTCCAGAACGGTTCAAGAGTTGAAGTGGTGAATCGATGAGCCTTCCAGCACTGTCGGTCAGGAGAAGCGTCGCATTCCTTATGGTTTTCATCGCTCTCCTTGGAACAGGGATATTCGGATTGACACAACTCGGTGTCGACATGTACCCGGATATGGAATTCCCGATGATCATGGTGATGAGTGCTATGGATGGCGCTGGACCGGAAGAGATGGAGAATCTGGTTACTGACGTTATAGAACAGGCCCTGGCAAGAGTCACTAATGTTAAGGAAGTTTCCTCGCGTTCCCTTACAGGGCTCAGTATCGTTACCGCCGAATTTACCTGGGGACACAGTCTGGAACAGGCCGAGACGGATGTACGGAGACAGCTTGACTGGTTTGAAGGATATCTTCCTGAGGATGCGTCCGATCCGCTGGTTTTCCCGCTCGATCCAAGTATGCAGCCGATAATGTACCTTGGTTTCAACAGTGAGAATCTCAGCGATTTTGATCTCAGGACGATCGTGGAGGAGGAAATAGAACCTCTTTTCAGCAGACTGGAAGGTGTTGGTTCCGCAGTCACCCAGGGTGGGCGTGTGCGGCAGATCAGAATTGAAGTCGATCCCGCATCTCTTCAGGAAACTGGTCTGAGCATATCACAGGTCGTCGCAGCGCTACGTATGATCAGGAATAACACTCCCGCGGGATATGTCGACGCAGGCGGAATGAATATGAATATCAGGGTCGAATCCGCTTTTCACGATCTGGATGAGATCGAGCAGGTTGTTGTTGGATGGAACGCTGGTTCACCGGTCCTGCTGAGGGATGTTGCGGATGTAATCGACGGCGAGGCTGAACTGAAACAGTATGTGCGGTTCAATGGTCGTCCTTCAGTCTCCTGCTTCATCAATAAGAGATCTGACGCGAATACTGTGAATGTGTGCAGAACGCTCAGGAGCGAACTCGAGGAGATCAGCGAGAATTATGGTGACCTTCTAACACCTGTTGTGCTCTGGGATCAGTCGGAATTCATTGAGCAGTCGATAAACAATCTGGGAACCACCGCTCTCCAGGCATGCATACTTGCTTTCCTCGTTCTGCTCTTCTTCCTCCGCTCCTGGAAAAGCGCTTCTATAGCCGGGATATCAATACCGCTTTCAGTTTTCGTAACGTTCGCGATGATGCATTTCACGAATATACAGTTGAACATGATCTCACTTGCCGGGCTTGCGCTGGCAATCGGAATGCTGGTGGATAACGCTATTGTCGTGCTTGAGAACATCTTCAGACACAGAGAAAGAGGGGAATCCCCGTGGAATGCCGCGGTAAAGGGCGCCATGGAAGTATCCACAGCGATAACCGCTTCGACTCTTACAACACTCGCCGTATTCATTCCGATTCTGTTCGTTCCGGGTATAGCGGGAATGCTATTCAAGGAGATGGTGCTGACAATTACGTTCAGCCTGACAATTTCACTTTTCGTAGCGCTCAGTCTTGTCCCGCTGATTACTTCGTGGACGAAGAATCTCATTCGTGATCATAAACCGAAGAGTCTGGCAGGCAGGATTGGCACTGTGATCAACAGGCTGGAACTCAATTACACAAAATGGGTAACCTGGGCTGTGAATCACCGGAAGACGGTTCTATTCAGCACTCTGGGAATGTTTGTTATTTCCCTCCTGGTTATTGGTCAGCTTCCATCGGATTTCTTTCCTGACTCCGATGATGGAATGTTGAGTATCGATCTTGAAAAACCAGTTGGCACAAGCCTCGAGATGACCAATGAGATGCTAAGGGCGCTTGAGGATTCAGTCACTTCGATAATCGCTCCTGAAGATGCTGTTGCTATCTACGCTTCAGCAGGGCAGGGTGAAGGCGTCATGGCTATGTTCGGCAGCACTGGTTCCAATACGGCCTCAATCTTTGTAAGATTGACGCCGGCAAGCACACGGAGCACTTCCATGTTCGAGTATCTGGACAGGATCAGAGAGGTTCTTGATCAGATGCCTGGAGTGGAGTACTCAACAGAAGCGGGTATGAGTCTTCTGTCCGGAGCCGCGATTGAGATTGATCTTTATGGAGATGATCTGAACAGTCTCTACGCGAAGGCCGAGGAGATCAAGGAAGCACTGGGATTAATCGAAGGTGTGGTTGATCCGACGACCACAATGGAGGATCTGATTCCTGAATATACTTTCGTGCCGGATCCGGGAAGACTGTCGATGCTTGGATTATCTTCCTACGCCATCGCGACTGATATCAGTTACGCATTCATGGGATCTAACGCATCGATCTTCAGAGAAGGAGACCGGGAGTACAATATCTTTGTACGCTATCCCGAGCATTTCCGTGATTCCCGAGAGGATATCGAGTACGCTACCGTTATGGGTAGGCCGTTCACTTCCTTCGGAACGCTGGAGCAGCGGATAGTGTCAAATACTGTGACAAGGAAGAATCAGGCCAGGATGGTCACAATATCCTGTGATGTCTCAGGGAGATCGCTCGGAGCGGTAGCTAACGATGTATCGGCCATGATGAATAGCCTTGAGCTATCAGAGTTCAGATATGAAATGGGCGGGGAGATGGAGGATCAGCAGGAGACCTTCATGTATCTCGGTATCGCAATACTTGTCGCCGCTGCGCTTGTCTACATGGTTATGGCAGGGCAATTCGAATCCTTCCTCGAACCGTTCATTATCTTCTTCACTATTCCTCTTGGTTTCATCGGAGTAGTGCTGGGACTTGTGGTAACAGGCACAACACTTTCAGTTATGGCACTTATAGGTATGCTTATGCTTGTTGGTATAGTGGTAAACAACGGTATAGTGATGATCGATTACGCAAATCAGCTCCGAAAAGCGGGTAGGGGAGTGAAGGTAGCCATAGTTGAGGCCTCCACCATCAGAATGAGACCCATCATAATGACAGCGGCTACAACCATACTTGCTATGTTCCCCCTTGCGCTGGGTATTGGCGAGGGAGCTGAGAGCTGGGCACCCATGGCGGTCACCGTAATCGGTGGATTGTTTGTCGCCACCGCGCTGACCCTGATCGTTGAACCATGTATCTATGTGCTGTTTGGCAGCCGCAAGGTTTTCAGGAACAGAAGAGAAAGCTGATCCTGATCTAAATAGGGGAAGGGCTTCTGCCCTTCCCCGAAGATCAGCAAATTGAATCAGTCGACTAGAAGAGTGTCTTGATGTCAGCCCACGTTGCGGATTCCAGTACAGACATGTGAGCATAGAAATCCATGAACATATCGGTGCCTTCACCGAATACAACGTCAGATCTCTGCCATACACCGGAACCATCATTGTACCATGTGTAACTGAGGATACCAGGTGTACCGACAAGGATGAAGCAGTTGTCTGTAACATCAGCCTGGGTTTCGAGCCAGTAATGGACTCCACCTGTAACGTACGGATGTGTATCCGACGCATTGATGTCAATGATGGTCTCGTAGATGTCATAGCCCCAGTTTGAATCGCCTGTGAACGAGTTTGTGCAAGGAGCGCTCTCACCCCATACATCTGTTGCATTATTGGGATCGGAGTCGCCGGCGTCTTCTGAGAGAACCAGATAGAAATCGGAGCCCATTCCACCGGTCCAGATCATCCAAACGATGATTGAATCAATGTAGGAGCCTTCGGTAAGTTCGAAATCATCAGCGACCCAGCGGTCGCCGGCACCGTAGTTGCTGTAGCCGTTGATAAGTTCAGCAAAGTCGTAGGTCTGTGAGTAAATAAGACCATCAATACTGGTTAAGCCATTGCCAGCAGTCTGACGATTGCCAAGATCTGCATCGACTGCAAAGGCAGAAGCTGCCACAATAACAATTGTAAATACAAACAGTTTCATGATTAACCTTCCCTTCACCACTTAACTCTATAACTAAAATAACAATACCAAGGATAGCCCTGTCCTGTCAACGATACTGTTCCAC
>DAOWAG010000260.1 GCA_030634715.1 Candidatus Aegiribacteria sp.
CATGAATCAGTGAAGGTATTCCGAGAGACCGAGCAGCGATTACAGGAAAGAAGGAAGAGTATCCTCCTGTGGAGAATAAAACTGATGAATTCAGTTCTCTCAGAAGCCTGCGGGCTCTGAAAAACGATCTGACTGCCCTGAATGGAAAAAGTAATCGATCAGAGATTCCTCTATCAATTCTTGGTGGATTAAGGGTATGAACCATGCCTTCAAATTGCTTGTACATCCTTCTGTCAACCGGTCTTGGAGTTGCAATGAAATCCACTGAAGCCCCCGGGTACTCTTCAAGGATAATTTCAGCAACAGCTATGGCTGGACTGATATGCCCCCCTGTTCCTCCTCCGGCGATGGCGATTTTCATCTTTTCCCTCTCTCTCCAGCTACTCTGGATACAATTCCGAGAGTACCAATGGTTATCAGCAGATTAGAACCGCCCCATGAAACAAGTGGAAGCGGCATACCTGTGGAGGGTATCATTCTGGTCACTACAGCTATATGAACGAACATTCCAACCGCAATTGATGCTATCAATCCACCGACAATCAGATAGCCGAAAAGGTAATCTGCACTTTCAGCGATCACCCATCCCGACATCAGGAGCAAAAACAGCAGAATCAGTATCAGGAAAACACCGGTAAATCCTGTTTCCTCACCAATTACTGCCAGTATGTAGTCAGAATATGCTTCAGGAAGGAATCCTCTCTGTTGACGTCCCCTTCCAATTCCCCTTCCCATTATTCCACCGCTGCCAAGAGCGATGCATGCCTGTTCAGGCTGGTAAGCTGAAGCCTCTGCGGCATCTCCGGGTGAAATCCAGCTTCGAAGTCTTTCTCTCCTGTACTCGGAGGAGAAAGCAACAGCAGAGGTAAGAGTAATCATCAGCAGGAAAAGTATCAGCATATCTCTGAATCGCGCTTCAGCCAGGAAGAGCATGATAATCATCATGATAATAATGTACACAGAACCCGCAAAATCAGGTTGGAGAGATACCAGAACAGCGGGAAGGATCGCGAGCGATGAAAGCTTTAAAACACCTATGCCACTTCTCGCACGGATGGCTCCATCTGAAACAAGCGATGCAGCAAGGAGTATATAGGCAATTCTTGCAATTTCGGACGGCATGATTCGAAATCCCCAGAAAACAAACCACCTGGAAGATCCATTGATAAAGGGAGCCCAGTGCGAACCCTTGAGTAGAAGCAGAGCCAGAAGCAGCGCAATAGATCCCGCATACAGAACCGGAGACAGTTTCTTCAATTTGTCCGGAGGTATTAACCAGGCGATTAGACCGGCCAGAAGCCCAACAAACACTTTCCTGATATGCGGAAACAGGAAGATCGTCCCTGAATCTGAATCTGTAAGCATCAGAGATTTGAATGAGCTTGCTGTAAACACGGCTAAAGTCCCCAGAAGAAGAAGCAAGCCAGCGGAAATCAGCATAACATTTCTCGCTCTTACTGCTTTAATCCGCATGTTTCACCGGAATTCGTTTCTTCACTTAAGTTCCTCCACAAGGTCTCTGAAATGCTTTCCACGCTCTTCGAAATTTCTGTACTGATCAAAGCTTGCGCAGCCCGGTGAAAGAAGAACAACATCTCCTTCATCTGCAAGGATTTTCGCTCTGCTAATCGCCTTCTTCATCACTCCTTCAACGAACACATCGGTGAAGTCATTCCATTCCTTATCAAGTTCAGCAGCTGCTTCCCCTATGAGTATCAAAGCTTTAACGCGGTCTCTGATAAGGTTTCCGAGGCCACTGTAATCAGCCTTCTTCATCTGACCGCCAGCAATGAGAATTATTGGACTGGAAAAACTCTCCAACGCGACTACAAGTGAATCAGGATTAGTGGATTTGGAGTCATTTACAAATTCGACACCATTAATATTTCTTACATGCTCAATTCTGTGAGGTACTCCCTGAAAAGAGGTCAGACCCTCAATCATCTCCCCTGCCTGTAATCCTGCTTTCTTTGCCAGGCATGCAACAGCAAGCGCATTTGCCAGGTTATGTGCACCAGGTAGAGATATCTTTCTAATATCCATAACAAACTGCTCTACACCAGAACTTGCAAGGAAAAGCGAGTTACCTTCGATGAAAGCTCCATTTTGAACACTTTTCCCGATTCCGAAAAACCATTCAAGACCCATTGTCCTTCCAGCAAGGGGTACGGAACCGGGATCATCTCTATTAAGGACAAGTACGTCAGTATCATGCTGATTCACAAAAATTCCAGCCTTGGCATTCCTATAATTTTCAATATCACCATGACGCTGAAGATGATCCGGAGTAATATTGAGTATGGCTGAGCCGAACGGACGAAATATCTCGATAGTCTGTAACTGGTAACTGCTGACTTCAAGCACGAAAAACTCGGCGTCGCTGTGTTCCAGAACAGCGGTACTGAAGGGATATCCCATATTCCCCGCTACACAGGCGTTAACTCCAGCCCTGCGGAGAGTGTAACCAAGCCATTCAACTGTGGTCGTTTTCCCGTTTGAGCCTGTTACTGCAATTACCGGGATCTCAGTATGACGAAAGGCGAGTTCAATCTCACCGATTACCGGAAGCCCAATCTCACTAGCCTTTGAGGGAATTTCTGATTCAGGACTAACACCAGGGCTGATAACAAGCCCGTCAAGGGATTCAAGGCTGTTGATTATCCTGTCGCCGGTAATTATTCTGTCACAAGCCGCACAGGGTTCAATATC
>DAOWAG010000217.1 GCA_030634715.1 Candidatus Aegiribacteria sp.
ATCTGAAAGTCTTCGATGTTGATGCTGGGATCGGTTCACATATAGTGATAGAAAAAAAATTCGGAAAACCCGGGACGACCACAGTCGGCACGGACAGTCATCTAAATATCATGGGTTCGGTTGGTGCATTCGGTCAGGGAATGGGTGACGTTGATATTGCCTATGCCTTCAAAACCGGAAATGTCTGGTATGACGTACCGCAGACGGTGAAAGTCACTCTTGAAGGAATCCCCGCAAAGGGTACAGAGGCAAAGGATGTTGCTCTGGCAATGCTCCGGAGGTTCAAAAATCATGAACTTCTGGGGAAAGCTGTCGAAATTTACGGTCCATGGGTGGAAACGGCTACACTTGAAGACTGTATTACTTTCTCAAGCCTCGCCACCGAGATGGGCGCTATCATCGCTCTGATTCCACCAAATGATAAAGTACTCGGTTTCTTCGGCATATCAAGAGAAGAAGCTGTCTATGCGGATTCCGACGCGGAATACTCAGAGGAATACATGCTTGACATCAACGAACTGGAGCCGCTGATCGCCGCTCCGCCAAGTCCTTCCAATGTTTCACCCGTTAGTGAGCATAACGATGTGAGAGTAGATGGTGTGTTCATAGGCAGTTGCACCAACGGAACCTATCAGGATCTGAAGTATGCCGCAGAACTTCTTAAGGGGCGCAAAGTAGCCTCTGGAATCATGCTCAAAGTTGTTCCCGCAACGAGAAAAACATGGTCAAGATTACTCGATGAAGGCCTTCTGAAGGATATTTTCAACGCTGGCGGCATCATCAGTAATGCTGGCTGCGGAGGATGCGCATCGGGTCAGATCGGTATGACCGGTGAGAAAGAAATTCAGGTTAGTACATCCAACAGAAATTTCAAGGGCAAGCAAGGCAGGGGAAACACTTACCTTGCAGGAGTGGGAACCGCAGTAGCTTCAGCAGTACTTGGGAGAATCGCATCAGTTCATGAACTGAAGGAGGTGCGATAATGTCTCGCAACATGATTCTCAAAGGAAGACTCTGGGTACTTAAATCCGGAGATAACCTGTTCAGTGATATTGATACTGATATGATCTATCACAATGCCCACCTTGCCGTAACTGAAATAGACGAGATGGGCCAGTTCGCTCTCGGCAATCTTGATGGTTACAGGGATTTTGCCGCCAAAGCTCAACCCGGTGATATCATTCTGACCGGGGAAAACTTTGGTTCAGGCAGCTCCAGGCAGCATGCCGTGGACTGCTTCTCCGCGCTCGGAGTTCAAGCAGTGATCGCCAGATCTTTCGGAGCGATATACAAGCGAAATGCGATCAACAGCGGTTTTCCGATTATAGAACTCCCTGGACTTCCAGATAGCCTTTTCGAGCAGTTTGATGACGTCGAGCTTGATCTTGAAAAGGGTATTCTTTCAAAAGGGGAGAAGAGTTTCAATGGAAACCCCATGAGTAAAGTTGCAAAAGATATTTACCTGGCAGGAGGACTTTTTCAGTACGCGAAGCAGATATGATTAGTCGAAGCTCTTTTAATGGGAAGTGAAAGGAAGCATCATGAATTTTAAGGTTGATCAGGAATTATGCATCGGTTGCGGTGCATGCATGGGAACATGCCCTGAAGTATTCGAGGTTCTTGATGGCAAATCAAATGTCATAGTTAATCCAGTACCAGATGAATATCAGGAATGCGCGTTCAGTGCTGAAGACGGATGCCCGGTTGGCGCTATTTCACACGAATGAGCTGAAATCAGGTAGAATTTTCCGTGTTTTCTCCTGACTGATATGCTATAAAGTAATTGATAGATCAGATTCTCTTGATTTACCTGAAAATCAAATCGGGAAATACTTGAAAAGTAACATGAAGAAACACTTGATCGAAACTGTGATCTTTGATCTGGACGGTCTTCTGGCAGACACAGAGAAGCTCCACCGTAGAACATACCAGGATACGCTTGCTGAATTCGGGATCAAACTCTCTGATAAACAATACGAAGACCATTGGATCCGTCGGGGCAGGGGAATTGCTGAATTTGCTGCAGAGAATAATTTGTTGATTGACACTGATCTGATTCGTTCAATAAAAGCACACAGGTATAATGATCTGGTTAGAAGTTCGGTAGAACCGAGGCTGGGTGCTATCTCTCTGCTATCCCGGTTGAAGAACAGCAAAATCCTTGGCCTTGCAACCTCCTCGTATCTGAACAGCGTCGAAGTAGTTCTGAGCACTCTTGGAATTGCTGACTGTTTCTCATGTATTGCGACGAAGGAGAGTACCATCCGCGTGAAGCCATTCCCGGATATCTTCCTTTATACAGCACGGGAGCTGAATACTCACCCAAGCCATTGCCTGGTACTGGAAGATGCTGAAAAGGGCATACTTGCCGCTGAAGCTGCAGGTATGAAAAGCATCGCTGTTCCAAACATCTATACAGTGCATAATAATTTCTCGAAGGCTACAATAGTTCTGCAATCCCTGGAAGATGTGACTCTCGAACTGATCGACGAACTTTAAACCGCAAATTTCACCAGATTGCTGTAGATCTCTCCAGAAACCACAGGTTTCTATCCATGCTGGTTTTCATGAGACAGACTTCACTCGCTTTCCTCTTCGCGGCTAACTATCACTTCCCGCACCCTTCGCAGCAGGTCGTCAGGTCGGCAGGGCTTCTGTATGAGCATTAGACCTTCATCGAGTACGAAGTTAGTATGGATAGAGTTAATGCTGTAACCGCTGGCGAACAGGACGCGGATCTGTGGGTACTTTTCACGGATTTGCTCGTAAACGGCGCGCCCACCGATTTTGGGCATGACCACATCAAGGATCACCATATCAACCTCATCGGCGTGGTCCTCGAATACGCACAGCGCCTCCTCACCGTCGCTGGCAGTCAGCACCGTGTAACCTGCATGCTCGAGTATGGTCTTGTTCAATTCGCAGACCATCTCGTCGTCCTCGGCAAGAAGGATCGTCTCGGTTCCGCCGGACACAGGACCTTCGATCTTGTTCCCAACGAGGGTGGCAGAGCGCTCGACCTGAGGCAGGTAGACTTTGAAGGTTGAGCCTTTCCCGACCTCGCTGTAGACAAGGACCATGCCTGCATGTTGTTTGACCAGACCGTAGACCGTTGACAGCCCCAGACCAGTACCTTCGCTGACTCCCTTGGTAGTGAAGAAGGGCTCGAAGATTTTGCCAACCGTCTCTTCGTCCATACCGCAGCCTGTGTCGGTAA
>DAOWAG010000202.1 GCA_030634715.1 Candidatus Aegiribacteria sp.
AAACCATTGCAAATTGCAACGCTCAGGACGAATATCGTTGCCAGTCCGTATTTTATATAAACAACAATATTATTAATGTGTTATAGAGTTTTGCCCATGATGGCACGCAACTTGCTATTACTCAGCATAAAGGCAAATTTAACAAACACTTTTCCAAGGAGGAAATAACATGTTTAGTTTCAAGGATCTGATCAATACCGTAGACCGGTGGATGGCGGCGATTACTTTTGCCCAAGCCGGTGAAGACGAAACCGCTCTGGACATCTTGCACGATAAACCGGAGAGGGAAAAGCAGCAACGAACCGCAATCAGAACCCCGCGCCGCGAAGAGCAACGGCCGGACTTGAGAATGTAGAGGGATAAAAGCATGCAAAAAGTTTTGTTAGCCATTGATGGAATTAATCCGGACCGCAAGGTTTTCGAATATGCGGTGCAGCTTTGCCAACGGATCAAGGCTGATTTGAGTGTTTTTCAGGTTATTAACCCGCGCAGATACAAAGAATATTTAAAAACCATACGCAAAAGGGCTGATAATGCCCGCGAATACATCGAAGGCGCCATGGTGGCGGCAACTTTTGCCGAAGCCGGGGAACATGATACCGCCCGGGAAGACATGAAAATACTCCTGTTTCCGGTGTATTATCAAGCCACCCTGTTTCAAGACCCGTCCATCTGTCCGGGCACATGGGAGCAAGGAGGTGCAGGAGTCCTGAAAGAAGATCAGTAGTGACTTCTCGAGAGAACCATACTGGAGCTCCTTCGCTCGAAGTAGTACTGGATATATCGAATTCCCATCCCTCCCGTCTGCATGCGGTGGAGAGATACTCCGCGAGGGAACCAGGCTCCGAAGAAGATGACAATGCACCGGGACCAAGCGGAGCAATAACCGCGATTCCAGCCCTGTTTGAATCAAGTACCGTATGATGAATCAGATTCTCGGATTCAATCCGGCGGATTCTGCTGAAACACTTTAAACCCTTCCATATGAACTCCACAGGCTCAGGAATGTATACACCCGCGAGCGCAGATCTGAACTGCATGAGAACAGACGGGCAGTCAATCCTGTCCAGTATTCTGGCAGCATTCTGCTCACACGCTTGATCAGAGCCGATTCCCGTTGCTTCCTGAAACCATCCATTCCAGGATATGATTTCGCCGGTGGATGTATACACAGCAGTTCCGCCTGGAAAGCGTTCACTTCGGTTCTTGCTTTCACTGCCGTCATTTATATCTTCGGGAAGCTTCGTCCAGTGTACAAGGAATCCGTTTCGAGCAGGATGAATCTCCTCGATGAATCCCTGGTGATCTTCAAGTTTCGCACTCTTATTACCTGTAACAGACAGATGGTCAATAGGGCAATCAGCACATTGTCTTGAGTATCCGTAAAACTGATAGCAGTAGGAAATACCAAGTGACCGCCCCTGCCAGAGAACATAAGTGTCCTTCATCAAAACCGCCTGCAGTGATGAAAAATCCGGGAGCTCATCTTTCTGAATACTCACTGATGCGAGATCAGTCTTTCTGAGAATTTTTCCGAAAGCATCTACAGTCGAGTAAGGAATTTCTCTTACATCATCCCAGGCCGTGAGAAGTATGAAGCCATCTTTCAAGACTGTGATGTGTGTGTCTTTGAAACATTCCTCCAATGGACGGTCGGAAACAAGCAGATCCCTGATTTCGCTATCGGTTCTGCTGCTGGCGATTGGGATGGCTGATTCCTCTGGTCCGAATACCGCTATAACAGATGCGCCAAAGCCTATTGCTGCAGTGTCAAGAATTTTTTCGAGAGCGAGTGCGTCTGGCTGAACGGAGAGTTGAATATCCAGTTCATGAAGCAGGGTTTTTAGTTTATGTTCTCCATAAGTGGCCCTGAACTGCTCATACCTCATTGAAACAGCAGGCATCAGCGAATCCGCTCTTCGTTGTAATCTGTCGGCATCACCTCTCCAGGGTGCAACAAGAAGAATATTCCTATACGGATAAGCAAGGCATTGCCCTGTGAAACCGAGAGTAGAATTCTCACCATCAGAATCGAACCAGACTGGATATTGCAGATTTGCTGATTCGAAAGCACTGCTTGCTTCGAAATGCTCCGTATCAATTTCAATGTTCAGCATGCTTACAGGAACAAATCCTTGGACGGATCTAACCATGAGAACTGCGGCTTCGAGTTCAAGTACATCAGCGAGGTAGGCCAGGAGATCATCCGTTCCCTGAATACTCATTCTTGCAAGACGATCAAGTTCCTCAACCGGAAATAGCAGGCTCCTGGGTTGTCGAATGAAATTATAGTCTGTTCCACCAAAATTATTGCCTACTCTGGAGAAGATCAGCCTGTGTCCTTTGCCATTCTTATCCAGAAGAGTTACATATCCCTGATCCTGATCGGAAGTATCAAACAGGGACGAGATCAACTCGCTCTGCGAAAGCTCCCATGGTGTATACCCCAGAAGGCATACAAACCCCGGGGATACAATCGGCAGATGTCTATCTGGAATTATTCTAATAAAAGGAATTGCCAGATTAGAGAAACTGTTTTCATCTATATCAAGGTAATAAACAAGAAGGGAAGACTCACTATCCATCCTTGCCGCGGTAAACAGCGTGTTCAGATCCGGAGAGAACAGAACCATGCTGAATTCCTCTGATAAAGGCCATCTGTTGAAAAGGGTGGAGATGACCTTTCCAGTCAGATCAGGGATAGCACTTATGGAATCTTCGGGTCCGATGCCAGTTACCTTTTCGATGATCTCTTCGGATAGTGAAATTCGCAGCAGTATCTCTGTCGGTTTCAGCGATAACCTCCATTTTTAATACAACGCAATATAATGATATTACTCCACGGGTATTACGGGAACCCCCGGAGGAATTTGGTGTTAAACACGCAGAAAGATGATTGGTTAGGATGCATTAATTTAAATACTTACGCAGCAACAATATAAATATGTCCTTGACATCTTTCAACGATGTATGCATATATCGGTTCCACTTTGAATTGAACTGATTCAGCGAGTTAATTCTTTCTGATGCAGTACATCGGAAACGGGTTGACAAGGATAGTGGTACGTTCTAGGTTATAAATTCGCGCTGCGGAGCGCAAGATCTTTGAAATATGTGAGAAGACAGCATCGCAAGAGCATGGTCTGTGTCGGTTCCTTGAGTCAGTCCCATTTGGGACTGGCACTTGGCTCAAAACGAGCGGATCTGCGAGCTATAGCAGATCGGACCATATAAAAATGAATAGCAAACTATACAGGTAAATAATCCTATATAAATATATACGGAGAGTTTGATCCTGGCTCAGGACGAACGCTGGCGGCGTGGATAAGGCATGCAAGTCGAACGAGAACGGAACAGCTAATTCGTTAGTAGTTCCTAGTAAAGTG
>DAOWAG010000053.1 GCA_030634715.1 Candidatus Aegiribacteria sp.
AAACCTGAGAGTTCCGTTGAAGTGGAGGCCGGCGTTTCACTTCTGGGTCTGGATTTCCTGAGGCTTTCAGCCACAGGTTTCTCAGCACATACAGAGGATATGATACGGTGGGCACCGGGTGAGGGTGGCAAATGGTCTCCGGTCAACATTGCGATTGTATCAAGAAGGGGTATCGAGACCGAAGCATGGTTCTCGAAGGGATCCCTGGAGCTTACAGGCGGTCTTATGCTGCTGCGTGTAACGGACGACTGCCCTGAATCTTCCGGATACGGTAAAGTGCTCCCTTACACTCCCGATTACACCTGGGGCATCAGGTCTGATCTAGTGTACCCGTCCGGTTATAGATGGTGGGTTCAGTGCAGCGGTATGGGAATCAGGTTCAAGAATTACAGTGAAACCTCATGGATGCCGGCATATACAACAGTTTCTGCAGGAGTGACCCTTCCCGTTCCCTTTACTGATTCATTCTCATTCGGTCTTACTGTTGAGAATGTCCTTGATGAGGAATATGAGGAGACGAACGGCTACACAGGAAAGCCCAGGACCATAAGCCTCCAGGTCAGATGGAACAGTTACTAACGTAAACAGTAGAAATCGATAGGTGACATTAGAAGAAGTAAGCTGCGTAGGTGAAGTACTTGCCTGGCCAGGAGCCTAACTCAGAGCTGAGTTCTCCTGCTCCTCTGCTGATTCCAGCGTTCAGTGTGATGTCCTCAGTGATGCTGTACTCCCCCATCAGGGTCATATAGGCAGATGGGTCAGTCAGGTTGATAAGTGCCTGCCAGCTGATGTTCAGAAGCGGCGTAGGCGTCCAGGTCATGCCGGGGGACAGGGAATGTCTGCCCAGAAGATAGATGCTGCCTGAAGTGTAAGCGGGTGATACTATTGTAATATCGAAGTCTTCAGGATCGATCGCTCCCGGAGAGTTGAAATGGTATTCAAGGTAGCCGTACAACGAGGCGTTGAACCAGCTTCTGTCCATTCCCGCTGAAGCGCTCCAGAAAGTCTCTTTGTCATAGTCAGGAGGGTTCTCAGCAAAAACTGCTGTCGAAACAACCGCTAACTCAAGCCATCCTGTAGCTCCACCGATTGCTCTGTTCAGGCTTCCCCCCAGCATCAGATTCTCTCTGAAACAGGCCGCGAGAAGAACAGCATCGGTCTGGAGCATATAGAAACGTCCTCTGAGCCAGCCTCCGCTTCTATTGAAGTGCGCATCCTTCCCGAATACCCAGCCGGCATCAAGTTCTGACATCATGCCGATGGGGAAGGTAGACCTTATCGCGTCCACACCAACCCGGTATTCCGTATCGATGGTCCCGTACTGGAATGGTGCGATGAAATCTGTAGGACTGATGGACTTAGACACTCCCCAGTAGATAGCCTGTCGACCCAGCGTGAGATTGGAAAAGGGGAGCCTCAGGCAAACACTGAGCCTGTCCAGGTTCTGCAGGAGGCTGAAAGATTCAGTTCCATTCCATTCGGAGGGGAGGATACGCTCATCCAGGTCGCTGATGCGGAAAGGAGAAATGCCTCCTGATGAGCCTTCGAAAGCCGGATCGCCTGCAGTCGGACAGATCATGTATGCAAGATCCAGCTTGACGCTTCCCAGACCTTGTGACAGCATCAATCTCAGAGGAGCCTGAGACAGGAAGCGCAGGGAGGAATCCGCTAACGGTACATCGATAAGATCAATTCCTGGTTTCAGTGAACCGGAGATATTGTGAGCCTGAACCTGTCTTGATAGAGGCAGGAGGAGCAGCAGCAGTAGAATTCCAGATGCGAAGGATCTCACTCGTATTCCTCTGGAGGGTTATTTCCGTCCAGTTTTCCGTCGGTGAGAACAACCAGCTTTCTAGCTCTCTTCATTACTATCTCGTCGTGGGTTGAGAAGAGGAAAGTCATACCGGTGTCCTCATTCAGCTGGCGCATCATGTCCAGCAGCGCTCCGCTTGTTTTTGAATCCAGATTTGCGGTTGGTTCATCGGCTATAACAAGAGAAGGTTTCGAGACCATTGCCCGTGCCACAGCCACTCTCTGCTGCTGACCTCCGGAGAGCCTTGAGGGAAGTCTGTGAGCATAGTCTTCGAGGTCGACTTTTTCGAGAATATTCATAACCCTGCTGTGCCGTTCCTCCTTCGCTACTCCCTGAAGCAGCATGATGTACTCGACATTCTCCTCGACAGTCAGCACAGGGAACAGGTTATAGGCCTGAAAAACGAACCCGATGTGATCCCTTCTGAAATCGGAGAGTTCGTTACCGCTCATTTTCGATAGCAGTTTTCCCGAGAGCCATACTTCTCCCTCTGTGGGAGTATCGAGACCGGTTATCACGTTGAGGAAAGTTGTCTTGCCTGAACCGCTTGGTCCTATAATCGCGGTGAACTCTCCTTTCATAAGCGTGTAGTCAATTCCACGTACCGCGTGAACAGGCACTCCTGAATCATCGTATGTTTTAATGACTCCCCTTGCCTCGATTACTTTTTCATTATGCAGGTTATTAATCATTTTTCTCCATGTCCTTTACAGGCTCTTTCTCTTCGCTTCGGCAGCATTCAGTCTTGCTGCATGTATACCGGGATAGACTCCAGCGGCAGTTGTCAGAAGAAGCGTGAAGAATGGGTATATCCAGATGCCGCTCCATTTCAGTGCCGGATGGATTGCGCTGTCGAAGATTACGCCGGAAACTTCAATATTGCCGAAATCGATACCGGTTTTCGATGTTATCCAGATGATAACCAGTCCCATGATGGAGCCAAGAATCATGCTGATCACAGCAAGCCAGAATGCTTCCAGGATAACCATGACGCTGATGATACCCGGTCTTGTACCGACCGCCTTCATCACGCCGAACTCATACATCCTTTCGTAGACTGACATGAATAGGGAGTTCACAATTCCGAAAACTACAAGGCCGAACAGGATTATTGCTGTTATCAAAATGCTCATTTTTGTCATATTGAGCATTGCCTTTACCTGTGTGGCCAGCGTTGCCCAGCCCTGAGCCTTGTTCCCGCAGATAGAGAACCTGCTCCAGAAAGGCAGTGATTCATCCATTCCCATCTCTGAATCCGGAAGACGTATCGCGATCTCATGGAATCTGCCCTCGAGACCAAGCATACTTTCCGCTGTATTGATATCGATGAAAGCGGTGTATCTGTCGAGGTCATCACTTCCGAAATGGCAAATTCCCGTAACGAAAAACAGATTACTGGATAACCCGCTGTCCGCTTCTGCAGCTGTGATAACGATCAGGTCTCCAAGACCGACGTCCAGATCCTCAGCGAGCTTATATCCTATTACCAGATCAGTGCTGTCCCCGCTGAAATAACAACCGGAATCTACGGCAGTCTCCAGCATCGAGACTGTTGGTTCGGTCACAGGATCGATACCTATCATGGTGACCGGTTTCAACTCTATTGTGGATTGGAGAGATGCAGGGGAGATTATCCGTAGTGTGAAGGCATCTACTATCGAATCCGCTCTCAGCATTTGTGTGATTGAATCGGGTTCATTGATGGTCAGAGTTATTCTTCCGGTTTCTCTGAAACCGTCTCTGTGGATCTGCGCATCGCCCATCCAAGCGTTCGTGGTTTGATCTATCATATGGTCGGTCATGCCGACCATCAGGGCATCAGTAAACATCAGAGCTGCAAGCCCGAGACCGACGGCCAGACCAGTAATTATCGTTCTTCTTCTGTTCTTCCAGACACTACGCCATGCGAATCTTATCAGTCGATCAAACATGCTACTACACCGTCCTCAAGGCTTTTGCGGGTTTTGTATGAGCTGCCTTCAGAGCGGGGATCCAGCTTACAACAGTAGCTGTCAGCATCACGCAGATGGCTGGTATCCAGTAGCAGTCAGGTGAGATCGACGCAATCATCTCGCGGAAGACAGTACCCCCATAATCAAGGGGCGGGTCAAGTACAATTCCATGCTTTGAGAGGAAAAGCAGACCGGCTGTACTGATAATGCTTCCGAGCAGGATGCTGACGAAGCCCATTATGTTCGCTTCAAGAACGATCATCCGGACAATGAAACCCGGTCTGGTCCCCATTGCTTTCATCACTCCGAATTCCCGTCTTCGTTCAAGAACCATCATAAGCACTGTATTCAGAACTCCCATGGCTGCGACGAGTACGATAATGAAGATCATTACCTGCAGACTTGATTCGTCAGCTTTCATTCCGTTGTAGAACTCCAACGCGAATGCCTTCCAGGAACTCGTCTCCAGATTTCTGCCGCTTAGCCTTCCGGATATTGTTGCGGTGAGGTTATCAACCTCATCTAGATTTCGCGATAGGACAGCAATCTCGTGTGCTTCACCCTCCAGGGCGAACAATTCTTGCGAATCTCGCAGTGTGATGTAGCTGGTTCTCCTGTCGATCTGCGTATTTCCCGTACTGACTATTCCGATTACGACGTATCTCTTGTCAGCAGTTGCTCCGTTGGCCGCCTGTGAAAGAAGTATCAGTGAATCACCAACAGATGCATCCAGCGTTATCGCAAGCTCCTTACCCAGAAGTATCTGACCTGAAGAGGAGAGTGATGTGTCAGCATCTGATGCAGTGAGCATTACACCTTCAATAACCTGGTTGGAGAATCCGGTCGCTTCCTGCTCCTTTGCCGGGTCTATACCAATTACGGATGCTGCGGCTGAGCTGGAGAAGATGTTGCTCGTATGCCCTGCTGGTTTGGTTGCGAGAAGAGCTCCTGTATAAATCCTCGGTGCCCATGTACGAACGTCAGGGATCGAATCAAGGATTGAACCAACCTGCTCGAAGTTATCGATAGTCTTGTATATGGATGGATCTGCAAGATACCCTTCGTGGTGAACCTGTATCTGTCCGGTTCTGTTGTTGGTGAAAAAGAATATGATGCTGTCGTACGAACCATTCATCCATCCTATCGAAAGGGAGGAAAGTACGAATCCACCTGTCATGGTCAGCAGTGTGAGTACCGTTCTTCTTTTCTGACGGAAGATGTTTCTCCATGCTAGCTTTGGAAGCATTTTATTGATTTCCACCGGATTGAAGATTGCTCAGTGAGAAGATATCGGAATCGATTCCCCGATTGAATTCCGCGTGCGACCAAGTGATGGTCGTACTCTGTCCCTCCTTGTTAGTGGGAATTACTTCCATTGTCGCCGGGATAGTTCTGCCTCCCATATCCTGGATGTCGGAGAATGTCACGCTCTTTATCTCATTCCCGTGCTGATCGTAGTAGTGCTCCCAGAGCGGGATATTGTCGTCAGCTCGAACAGCGCAGATTATGCTTGACCACACTACCGCTGTAGAAGGCTTCGGAACCAGCCTGATGTAGAGAACCCCGTCTTCCGGTGTTCCCGTAAGAGCTGTGTCATCAGTGTATTCAAAGGTATAGTCATTCGCGTATGTGATCTCTTTCACAATATCGTTGTTGGTGATGTCGGAACCCATCCAGGAGCCTGTCATCATGGACGGCGGTACCCGCACGGTACTGTTCGTGTTGGGAAGGTAATTCCACATCTCAGTTCCAATACGAAGAGTAGCCATCCCGGATTCGCGTGGCGGGGAAAGTATTCTGATGAAGGTCTTGTCGGATCCCTCAGACCAGGCCTTCATGGTGAGAGTTCTTTCCCAATGAGGGGTAACTATGTGCATGGACATCTCAGTATAGCTGTCATCACTCCTGTAGAGCTGGTCCAATGCTGTAATGACATCATCAATATCAGGCTGGCACCACGCAACTGCGCTCGAAAGGAACATTGCGAGTAATGTTGTGAGAACCAAACCGTGTTTCATCTACTTCCTTCCTTCCGGCAGCAGGCCTCTGCAGAATGTATGGAGCATCTTCTTCAGAGACTCCCGTGTCTGGTCTATCGTTCTGTCCTCATCAGCGGCGAACCACAACACAGTCATGGTCACTATCCCATAGATGGCTAAGCTAGCATGCTGTATATCCGTATCTTCCCTGAGCTTTCCATTCACCCATAGATAATCGAGCCTTGCTGCCAGATCATCGATGAACGCGAGGTCCTGTTTCATAAGCCCGGCAGTCAGATTCTTCTCGTTGTATGCCGCACCAATCAGCTCTCTCATGAGGTTCTTAGGGTAACGGGTAAGATTCAGAACGAATCGGTCGATTAAGGTGAGAATTGTATCTTCCACGGTCCCGGTTCCACCGTTCACCGGTATTGAATCGGTTACAGTAGTTGTGTCCAACTCTGTGAGTCCAAGGACAATTGCGTTCTTGGAGTCGAAGTAGTTGTAAACCGTTCCGACAGCTACTTCAGCCGTTGAAGCGATGTCCTCGATAGTCGTGTTTCCGAAACCATTTCTGAAAAACAGCTTCCTTGCTGCATCGAGAATGGCGGTTCTTGTTCTTTCCTTTTTCAGTTCTCTTAATTTCATTGAATGCCTTCCAAACATGAATGTATTCATAATTATAATACATTCATATTGTATGTCAAGATTGTGCCATCCAGACCGGGAGTTGGTAAAAGCGATTATATTGTGCGATTGAATGACAGAACTCTGAAAACAGATATACCGGAAAGTAGCCTGATGAATAGAGATAGCAGTCGCCCCGATTCCTACAGGGAAATCATTGCTGTTTCGCTTCCAATAATAGCCGGGATGGCCGGCAGAACAATAATGATGTTCTGTGACAGGCTGTTTCTCGCCCAACACAGTCAGCTTGAGCTTCAGGCAGCTCTACCGGCGGGGATTCTCAGTTTTACACTGCTCTGTATTTTTTACGGTACCGCCGGGTACGCAAGCACATTTGTGGCTCAATACTTCGGGGCAGGCGACAGGGACGGATGCTCAAAAGCATTCGCCCAGGGGCTGTTTCTGACAATTTTCAGTGCTCCATTCCTTGCTTTTATGGCCATTCCAGGAAGTTTCCTTCTCGATCTCTCTCAGCACGCTCCCGAAGTTCTTGCCCTTGAAAAGACTTACTTCCGAATTATGATGTTCTCTGCAGCTGGACCTGTGTTTACTGTAGCTGCGGCCGCATTCTGGAATGGACGGGGGAAGACAGTTCCCGCCATGCTGGCAGTGCTTGCGGGCGCTGCATTAAACATCATTCTGGATTACCTGATGATATTCGGCAAAATGGGCTTCCCCGAGATGGGGATAAAGGGAGCGGCAATAGCCACCGCCATTTCATCGTTTGTCCCTGGCACCATTCTCACAATAGCGGCATTTTCGGGCAAAATAGCCCGTCGATATAGAACAAGGGAGAATTTCAGGTTCTCCCGCGAGCTAACAGGCAGAATTATCAAGTTCGGCTTCCCTGCAGGTCTTCAGATCTTCATGGATGTAGCCAGCTTTACAGTTTTTATCTTCATCGCCGGACGATTGAGCGTTTTGGATTTTACCGCGAACAATCTTGCCTTCAGCGTGTATAATCTGGCATTCAACCCGCTTCTTGGATTCAGTTTTGCTACTACGGTAATAATTGGA
>DAOWAG010000347.1 GCA_030634715.1 Candidatus Aegiribacteria sp.
GATAGGGCTGGTCGTTTCGAGTCTCGTGATGCAGATGCTGTCCCGTCTGCTTATGGGTGTTTCGCCGATGGATCCCATCTCTTTAGTGTCCGTGGTGGTTGTGCTCGGTACGGTTACTATAATGGCCAGCTATCTACCCGCACTGCGCGCAGCAAAAATGAATCCGATGTCCACCTTGAGATATGAATGATCAAACTGGTTCCAGAATATTGAGAACAGTTGTCAGAAGGAGGAAGTCAATGAAGCGCAGTTCAAGTTTCCATATTCCAATTGCCATTTCTGCGGTCGCAGTCGTAGTCGTGTCCTGCGCTTCCGGAAAAGCGGGGAGCCATAGTCCGAACGTGTGGCCTGTTGGACAATCAGTTGTATATGAAATGACAAGATTTCAAACGCAGATAATAGAGATTCCGGGTCAGGGCGAGCAGATCACAGAATCATCCACCACATTCACAATCAACGTGGAATCAATCGGTGTCCGCCAGTTCAGACTGGAGATCCTGGAAGCCATCACTACTTCCCCAAATACCAGTGTTGATCCAGTGATCGGATTGGAGAGCATCGTACAACTGGACGAACGGGGATTGATATCCGAAGCATCCGGGCTTGAGGGCAATGCGTTCATCGAGGTTCGGGGTGGTGTCGATCTGTTCAAGGAGGATCTGCAGCCACTCTTCTTTTATGTACCTGAAGGAGCTCTGAATCCTGGCACAAAGTGGAACAGGGATTACTCGATTACTGCCATGCAGAGTACGATTGAAGTGACGCGGGCTTTCAACGATAACTATAGCTGCATAGAAGAGACGGCTCTGGAGGGTGACACAGTATTCCGGATAAATGTGGTCAGCAGTGTTGATTTCAGTGGTCCTGGAGAGATGAGTGGCATGCCCATCGACCTGAAAATGAATGGAATACTTGAAGGAATACTCTATGTAGACGTTGAAACCGGTCTTGTCTTGAGTCAGGAAATGAAGGGTCAGATGAGTGGTGCGATTTTCTCTGATCAGTTCGATCTGCCTATGACATTAGATGCCATGATGATATTGAAGATCAGGAAATAATGTTCAATCCTGCTTTTTCCAGGTGAACCGAAGTCCCGGTGAACAGAGATCATCCATCACTGTCGTTCTGATCCAGGTCGATCATGGTCACAACATCGAGCTGCTGATGCTCAGTGAAACTGG
Organism: Candidatus Aegiribacteria sp.; assembly: GCA_030634715.1. The sequence goes on from DAOWAG010000347.1 coordinate 1,182, forward strand.
TAATGTTTTTCAGTTTCTCCATCACACCCTGTATGCGTTCACTGCTCGAATATATGGCCTCCAGTGCTTTCTCGATCTCCTCAGGCAATAGCTGTCTTTTATGCATCTGCTTCAACATCAATTCGGAGTATCCGAGGATTCCGGAAAGAGGATTTATTATTTCATGCTGCAGGGTTGTAACCAGTTGATCGATCAGGGCCCGCTTCTCATTTAGAACCCTCTGATCCTCAAGTTCTTTGAAAAGCAACTGGGTTTCAATGTGTGCGATAAGTTCGTCGCGTTCAATGGGCTTCATCAGGTAATCGCTGGCACCGCTTCGCAAACCTTTCACTCTCTCCTGAATATCCACAACCTGAGCTGAAGTAATAATTACGGGAATGCGGGCTGTCTGGGGATTATCCCGTAAATGCTCGCAGACCTCATAACCGTCCATTTCAGGCATCTGGATATCGAGCAGAATCAGGTCCGGTTTCTCCTTCTCGACCATCTGCAGGGCCTCTATTCCAGAATTTGCACTTCTGGGCTGATATCTCAGTTCACCCAGTATCATCTCCAGGGACTCGGTATTCTCCGGAACATCATCCACTATGAGAATTATCGGGCCATTTTGCTCTTCTCGCACGTCAGCAGCCACTATTTACTGTTCCGTTCCATAATGTTGCAGGAAACTGATTCCCTTATCTGAAGATCAGGTTTAACCTGTTATGGCTGGCAAGTGTACCAATCCTCAATCGAGTATACAATCGCAGTGATTACATAAATCAAGGAGCAGAAATCCATGTTCCAACTCATTCGTTTCCGCAACCGGTTCCATGTGTGCACCGCCATCCTCTTTTCGATCCCCGTGCTGGCACTTCTATCGACATGTTCAGTTGGAACATGGGAATCTGGTGAACTGGA
>DAOWAG010000055.1 GCA_030634715.1 Candidatus Aegiribacteria sp.
CAACTAGCTGTGCTTTCAACATCTTATGGGAGGTCGAGAACCCCGAATACAGTTTGGCGACCCCAACGGGAGTTGAACCCGTGTTGCCGGCGTGAAAGGCCGGTGTCCTAACCACTGGACGATGGGGTCGCCGAAACAGGGTCAACAATTGCACGGCTTTCTATTTTCGTCAATACCCGGGCTTGTTGTCGAGATCGCCATAATTGATTGCTGAATGGGCGAATTGCGGATTCTTCTCTAGCGATGAGATTATGGTGAGCCGCGGGGGGATCGAACCCCCGACCCTCTGATTAAAAGTCAGATGCTCTACCTACTGAGCTAGCGGCTCGCCTTAAAGGGTTTTCGGGCAGGCGGTAAAATGCAGAAAAAGTGAGGAAAATGCAATAGATGAAAAACGCTATTCCGCTTTCTTGTACACAATCCATTACTGGTTTCTGATCTCAGGCAGGTTTTCCTTTGTCCGAAATTCATATAGAATTGGAAGGTGGACTCGAAATCAAACAGTATAGATTGGATGTGACAATTGACAGATTCTCATGCTTCACCACGGTTATTCGTTATTGATACGAATGTACTTCTCTACGATCACAATTGCATAGACAATTTTCAGGAGCATGATGTAATCATACCTATTACAGTTCTTGAGGAACTTGATGAGTTCAAGAAGGGGAATGATCTCATTAACTTTCAGGCAAGAGAGTTTATTAGGAAGCTTGATAAACTCGCAGGTGAGAAATTGTTCAAAGATGGCCTTCCACTTGGGGAGGGAAGGGGGAAACTGTTTGTAAAAACGGCAAAGATATCTGCGGGAAGCACTGTAGAGCAGACTTTTGCCCTGAACAAACCTGATCACAGAATTCTGGCACTTGCCGACCAGTTGCGCATTGCTAATCCTGACCGGGAAGTAATTCTTATCAGTAAAGACATCAATCTTCGAATGAAAGCAAAATCTATCGGTATTAACGCGGAGGATTATGAAACTGGAAAGGTTGAGAATGTTGATGAGCTTTACACTGGTACGGGAATTCTGGAGGATATTGACACAGATCTGATCTCAAGGTTTTACGAGCAGCCTTTTACAGTTCCAAGAAACGATATTGACAGTGAGCTTGCTCCGATCCCGAATCAGTTCTTCATTCTCAGAAACGGCAGCACCAGTTCACTCGCCTGGTTCAATCCGGACACAGATGAGTTCGAACGCATCATTAAATCCAGAGCTTATGGAATACAGCCGAGGAATGCTGAGCAGACATACGCACTTCACGCATTGCTGAACCCATCAGTTCAGCTTGTCACGCTGACTGGTAAGGCGGGAACAGGAAAAACTCTGCTTGCGCTTGCTGCTGCTCTCGCTCAGAGACAGGAATATCGACAGATCTTCCTCGCACGACCCGTTATACCGCTCGGAAACAGAGACCTTGGCTATCTTCCGGGTGATGTTCAGAGCAAACTTGATCCGTATATGCAACCTCTGTGGGATAATCTGACCGTTATTAAGAGCCGTTTCTCATCTGATAGCAAGGAATACATCAGTTTGCAGGAGATGATTGAATATGAGAAACTGCTAATCACTCCTCTGGCGTATATCCGGGGTAGAAGTCTGGATGGAATTTACTTTATTATTGACGAGGCTCAGAACCTCACACCTCATGAAGTCCGAACCATTATCACCAGAGTGGGCGAAAACACGAAGATTGTATTCACAGGAGATATCTATCAAATTGATACACCTTATCTCGACAGTCAGTCAAACGGTTTGACTTTTCTTATAGATCGATTGAAGAATGAGAGCATCACCGCTCATATTAATCTGGTCAAAGGGGAGAGAAGCAGACTTGCTGAACTTGCGAGTAATCTTCTTTAATCGGAAGGAAAAACTCCTGATATGGCAGTACGCCTGATAGAAGTGTTCCTACCTGCTGATCGACTGGAACTGGCCAGATCTACTCCGATCCGGCTTCGTGAGAGATGCGTCCCGGTATCTCAATTAGTGGAAAATGGGCTGTTCTGAACCATTTTGGTGTTCGCAGGAGCGCTTTGGAAATTGAAGGGATTCTACTTAGCTTTTCAGTAACAAAATCTCTCGCCATGATCCTTGGATTTTGTCCTTCGCAGAGGAATGGCATATAAAGTCTTATCACTTCTTCAGAAGAATTATCATATACCAGTTCAATTCCGAATTCATCAGCTCTATCTGATAACTCGCAGTTAGTTGGGAGATTGAATATGGAGAAGTTAATGAAATCGATTGAATTCCCCGCCTCCTTCAGAAACCTGACAGAGGCATCCAGATCGGAGATCGTTTCTCCCGGGAGTCCAACCAGCATATAAACATAGGTTCGTATCCCTGATCGAGCGCAGCTCCGAATAACTTCCAGCGATGTTTCGGGATCGATTCCCTTGCTGAATTTTTCAAGCAGCGAGAAACTCCCGCTTTCAGCCCCAAGCTGAAGCATCAGGCATCCATTTTCCGCAAGCATATCCGATTGATCCACGATCCATTTTTCCGGTCTGACAAAGCCATAAAAATCAAGATTATTTGCTTTTAGAGATGGAAGAATATCCAGTAGAGACCTTTTCGGGATAGCTGAGTCGAGGAAATGAATAACCGGATTCTGCTTCATTATCTCCTGTGGAACTGTGGAGATGAATTCTTCGAACACCTCCTTCCCGAATACTGAATGTTTCCTTTTTCTGTCAGGACAGAACAGGCACTTATTCCAGAGACATCCTGTTGATATCGCGTATGGAATTACAGGGCTTCCAGATATGTATTGCCACGGGCTCAACATAGTTGGCCATGAAAGCCTACCTAACAATTTATCATCTGTAGTTTCCATTCCCGGAAGCAGTGAACCATCTCCAAGAATAGTTTCAGGAAGGACTTCATTCAGGAGATTAAAGCCTTTTCCTGTCCGATCAAGGCTGTTCAGGAGCGACCCACCCGTTATTACGCGGTATCCGTTTGATTTAAGGAATTGAGCCAGATCTATTCCTGCGGCCAGCTGTGAAAGGTAGGATAGCGATACAAGAACAGTTTCAGGATCGTAGCGCTTCAGTACCGGTAGAAGATACTCTTCCCAGAATTCTGAGAATGGTGTTACTTCCTGATTGCAGGTTTTCAGCAATTTCACGGGTCTGTGTACTTCAGAAGGCGGAGTAAGATCCATCAGAGTGATTTTCCACCCAGGATAACCTTTTGAAAATGATTTTAAAGCGGAATTCAGAACACCTGAAGTTGAGCGATGCTGATCCGGTGTGTAATTCGAATTGTTTCTAAGGTAGGCAAGTGCGGATTTTACAGCGGGATATCCCCTTCCCTCAGGTACTGTTGCGAAGACATAATTGAAGAACTCCATTGACAGATCAAGAAATCCCGCACTGATCCCTCTGGCCTCCAGTCCTGCTGCAAGCAGGAAAGCGCCTGAAGGTGGTTCTGAAGGTGTGATAACCGGAGGTGATATTATCATGTATTTCATATGCCTAAGTTAACACAATAGAGTCTTCCCGAGCCACCCTGTCTTTCCTTGTTCATTATACTTGGCTATGTTCTTCAAAGAGTTAATGAAAGGTCGAGAATACCGATGCATCTTATGAATAATGACCGGAACAGACTTGAGAAATTGTTTGAAAACGGAAGACAATCCTCTGGCGAGAAGGATGCTCTGGAAGCTGCTGGAAGAGCAGAAAAGAAGATAAGCCATCTTGAGGCTCATGGCATTCCAGCAGCACTGGAAAAATTCTGGGAAGATATAAAAATTCTCTTCGCCATGCTTTCTGACTCTGTAAAAGGCAGGTATAAAGTTCCTCTTCGTACTCTTGGAGCTGTGGTATTCACATTACTGTACTTTGTGAATCCATTCGATGTTATTCCGGACTTAATTCCGTTCCTTGGATACATAGATGATGCTTTTATTCTAAGCATGTGTATCAAGTTCATTGGAACGGATCTGGAAGAATACAGGGCTTGGAAAGAATGCGAAGGGATGATAGAACAGACAGGAAATTGAGAGCATTTTATGATCGGTAATCTGTTTCTTGCTTTGCTTACTCTTACTGGAATTACGCAGACCTCTGTATCCACTGCTCGACGGCTGATGCTTGATGGCTCGTATCAACAGGCTGAGGAGATACTTGAGGCTGTTCTTGCGGTTGATTCTGACCAGAGGACAGGCGCCGGTTCCCTGCTGGAGGTTCTTCAACAGACAAGGGAGTATTACAACTTATCGGCTTCAGAAGCTCTTGGAATTCCCGCAAGAGTGTGCGGTGGGTATTCATACTCCGGAGGTGATCCGGTGTTTCATTGCCGGAATGAATTCATGGTCAGCGACGGGATCTGGACACCTGTCTACATAGCATTCCATTCGGTAGACATAGGAGCGAACGGTAGTTTTCTCACATTGTCATATTCTTCTATGGGCGGTTGTGACGCAGCACGCGTCTACACACTGCCTTCCCTTGAGGACACTCTGTTCCCGGCAAAGCAATCATGGCCTGTTGTTTTCCCTGGAAGCCTTCCGGAAGCGGAATTTCGATCTGCTGACGGATTCTGGAGCGCACTGTCTCATGCAAAGGTCGTAGCCGGGACAGATATGGATATCCAGTGGCAATTCTAGATTCAGGCGGAAGCTAAGATGCTCTGGCCATCCTGGGATACATCCCTCTTCTTTCAGATTAATGGAATTCAATCTAATCTGCTCACATTCATTATGCGAACGATCACAAATGTTGATAACTGGATACCATTTCTTGCGGGTTACATTCTGCTGCTTTTATGGTGGGGAAGAACCAGACCCCATCCTTCTGCCGGGAGCAGGTGGAGAACGTATTTTACCGGTAGAAATCCCAGAATTGTTCTGCTCTGCATGATCCTGGCCACATCTGCATCAGACCAGGTCTGCTACCATCTGAAAAGCTCTGTAAACAGATCCAGACCCTGCTTTGACGAGAGTATCAGTGCAGAAGTGAATTACAGGGGAGATGTGCATGGCAACAGATCTTTCCCATCCGCTCATTCAGCAAATTCTGCCGCTCTCGCAACTACTACAGCGCTTGCATATCCACCCCTTGCTCCATTTGCGATATCAGTCTCATTCCTGGTCGGACTCAGCAGGATCTATCTTGGGGTTCATTATCCAGTTGATGTCCTCACTGGGTGGAGTATCGGAGCGTTACTCGGCATTGTCTTCTGGTTGATTCTCAGGAAAATGCTGTCCCGACCGGGTCTGATAGGTTACACTAACCGGTTCCGAATCCGACAGCCCGTCCCTTATCCTCCTCCTCAATTACCGTGGAAACCGGTTGGTTTCAATTCACTGGACGGCTATCCCATCACTGGATATTTTCTGGATTCAGGTAAGGATCTGATAATTATGATCCACGGACTTCACGGTGATATTACATCGATTTCGGAACCCGGCATGATTTTCAGCAGAATGGGTCTTTCGGTGCTTCTCGTTCCACTTCGAGGACATGATGGACATCCAGTCCCTGTTACCTCCGGCGGACCCGCCGAGGTATATGATCTTGCAGGCGCGATCTCTCATGTGAGGGAAGTAATGGGGTTTTCCATGGATCGAACGATTCTTTACGGTTCATCAATGGGCAGCGTAGTTGCGTTGAAGATGTCCGGTATTATTGGAGAACCTGTGGCAGGGATTATTTGCCACGGAGCTTACAGGAATTTCTTCAGTGTCGCGCAAATGAGACTCGGACGTGTAAAGAAAGGGATTCTGAAATTGCTGCTTCCTGCATCTGCAAGAAAAGGGCTTGAGGAATTCCAATCTGAGGATTACATTAATAATTCAGGTGCAACAAGATACGTATTTCTCAACGGTTCTCGAGATAGAATATCACCACCGGAAACAGGAATCCAGTTTGCTTCCGAATGTAGTGGACTGTTTGTTGCGCTTAATGGTGCCTCTCATCCTGTTTGGAACACTCATAGATGGAACCAGCAGCAGATCGAAACCGCATTCAAGGTGGCTTTAGAATACATCAGAGGAAAACAAATAAAGCATCTGACAGTTGACGAATCGGGATTCATCCATGATTTTCCTTACATACCGGAAATCAACTGAAGGAAGAGAAATGATAAATATCACTCAGGCGACGGAGATGCTTCTGGCATTTTCCTCGTTACTGAAAGACCTGCAGGAAGAACTCGATTCGGGTTCAGAGTTGCCTTCGAACAGTCTTGAGAATCTGGATGCTTACCAGGTTTTCATGTCGCAGTTGATATTGCTTCAGAGAGACCTTGAGGATTTTATAGAGAATGCTGTTACACTTGAACTCTCAATGCAGGAAATGCCTGTTCAGGTTCTGGATTTTTCTTCGGAATGGGACAGGTTCCACTGATTCACACTATTTTCACAAGTATCGTCGTTTTGCCCAGCTTATAAAGATAGCCATGAAAACCAGAATCAGAATCGTGATTAACAGTCCTGAGACGAGTTTTTCCTTTCTTCCTGCGCTCACAGATGGGCTGGTAAGAATGGGTATCTTAACCCATGAGTAGTTACCCCGTATGCACTCAATGATGGCCAACCCTTTTGTTCGGTGACGTGTACCTTCCTGATCAGCCCATGTCCAGTGTGATTCCCCGAACTCAATTCTGAATGTTTCATCATTGCTCAGAAAGCTGGTTCTTGCTCCTGGATCGACCGACAATCCTTCTTTATCAGCAAGCAGCAGCAGGAGAGAATCCGGGTTGGAATAATTGTCGGGCACCTCAGTTGATGAATGAGTTGACCAGAAAATAGCTCCATCTGTTCCTATTCGGTTTTCACAGAGTTCCTGAAGGAATTCCTCAGGAGTGGAAGCTGATAGCAGAAATACAATGAACAGACCAGTCAGCATACTTAACCCCGGATTACTTTCCTGATGGCGGAGAGGAGCTTATCTGGATCTATCGGAAGTTGAAGATGAGTAACTCGGGTTGTTAGAGATGGAACACCTGTAGATAAACCTGAAGCTACAAGCACCGGTTGTCCGGGGATTCTCGCGGTAAGCGCATTTGCATAATGAAGGTTGCTCTGATCCAATCTGCAGATGATTGCTCCTGCTTTCTCCTGTTTGACAGCCATTTCTCTGGCTGATTCCGTATACAGGAAATTCTTTGAGCTGAGATCTGAAAGGACATCACTGCAGAGTTCTGTAAATTCCCGCAGAGGTGAGTAGATAATTGCATCAATTTCCCTTTCACACTTTCCTGCGGCAGGAAGAGCAACCTGCAGCACTTCTTCCCCGGGAGACCCGGCCAGCCAGCCACCGAATCCCTGGAATAGAATACTCAGTTTTTCAAGCGCAGCTGAGTGCTCAGCGAAATGCAATCCATGTAATCTG
>DAOWAG010000310.1 GCA_030634715.1 Candidatus Aegiribacteria sp.
AAAGGACGCAATTGCCGCCTGTCATGATGCTCATATCCGGATAATCATAATGACCGGTGATCATTCCATCACTGCGAGGGCTGTAGGTCGTGAGATAGGCCTGTCACGAGACAGTGACCCACCTGTATTCACCGGGAAACAGCTTGAGGATATGGATGACAGCGAACTGACAGCAATTCTTGAATCAAACGAATCAATTATTTTCTCGAGAGTCAATCCCGAGCATAAACTCTGGATTGTATCGATTTTTGAGAGTCTTGGTGAGGTTGTCGCTGTTACCGGTGATGGTGTTAATGATGCACCAGCGCTCAAAAAAGCGGATATCGGTGTAGCTATGGGGATTACAGGAACGGATGTCGCAAAGGAAGCAGCTGAGCTTATACTCCTTGATGACAGTTTCCCGACCCTTGTAGAAGCTGTAAGGGAAGGCCGCACCATCTACAGTAATCTTAAGAAAACAGTGATTGCGTCCATGACCACAAATGCTGCTGAATTGATAATAGTAATGCTTGGTCTCGCAGGAGTTGCGATGGGGAACTGGGCTATACCTATACTGGCGCTGCAGATTCTCGCAATCGATCTTTTCGCTGAAATAATGCCCCTGACCTGCCTGACTTTTGATCCGTCTTCGAAAAGGATCATGGGGATACCACCGCGCGAACGTTCGAGCCATATCATGAATCAACATAGCACATATGAAGTACTCTTTTTCGGTGCTCTGATCGGATTACTGGCCTTCTCCAATTATGCTTTCTATATGCTCCGTGAAGGCCTTACGTTCACTACTGAGACCATGCCGCCTTCTCTGCTGCTTCATTATGCTCGCGCGACTACTCTGAGTTATCTCACAATAGCTTTCTGTCAGTTTGCGAATGTACTTTCAAGAAGAAATGATTATACCTCCGTTTTCAATAGAAATTTCTTTTCCAATAAAATTCTTCTCTGGTCAATTGTTGCTTCAATTGGCTTGATTCTCCTTGCCATATATGTGCCGTTTCTGAGCAGATTTCTATATTTTGCGGGCCCCAGACTGATTGACTGGGTCTGTGTTCTGGGGGCTTCAGTTATCTTCCTCGGAGTATTTGAATTGATGAAGGCTGGCAGGCGCATCAGATGGAAAAAAGCGGAAGCAATCAGCGTTCATTAGATATAGAGGTAACTCCTCATGGTCATAGCATGTCTGAACTGATAGAGAAAAGCGCCATTTTGCATGTTCATACAGATGCCTCTGATGGAACTGCTTCCGCGCCCGAAGTAATCAGTGAAGCATTATCTGCAGGTGTGGATATACTCGGTATAAACGATCATAGAACTCTTCAAGCCAGAGATGAGGGTTTCGGAGGCTGGCACGATGATCTTTTTGTGCTGGTGGGAGCGGAGCTTGAAGATCAATTCGAGAACAATCACCTTCTTGTATATGGTGTTGATAGACTTCCCGAATCCCATGATACCGAGGAACAGATCGATTTTGTGAACAGAAGCGGTGGTATCTGCATTGCTGCTCATCCCACGGAAATCGCGGGAAAACTGCGCGGAACTCGAAGCTATCCATGGACACTCGGTAATGTATCAGGGTTATCTGGTATTGAAATATGGAATTACATGTCCGAATGGAAGACTGGATTAAGTGTTTTCAACGCCCCTGGGAAGCTTCTTTCTCCTGACAGGCATGTGGAACATCCGAATCCTGCTGCGGTAGAGCTATGGGAAGTTACCGGAGGTTGTGCGATCGGTGGTCCTGACGCGCATGCGCTCATGTATGGTTTTGGACCAGTGTCCATGAATATCTTTCCATACGGAATGCTGTTCGGAAGGATCAGAACGCATATACTTCTTGATGAGGAATTGTCGGATTCGGCCAATGAAGCTGAAATACAGATCATCGCCGCGCTTGGAAATGGAAATTGTTTCATCAGTAACCATCTGCATGGAGACGCGACAGGATTCAGAGCTATGAAAACAGATGGAGAAATCGTGATTGATCTTCCGGGAAAGGGAGAAATAGTGATAAGCAGATCTGGTAGGATTATGAATAAAGGAGTTCATTCACCCGGAAGGCACAAGTTTGATATTGCTCCGGATGGGAGATTCTTCGTTTCGGTCATCAGGGAAGGCAGAACATGGATCTCCTGCGGAATCTGCTGACCGCTGCTGTCATTCTGTCCCTGTCTTCGGTTATCCTGGCGACGCCTGTTGATACTGCCTGGGATCTGGTTTACGCTGTGGAGAGCCGGGATGGGCAGTGGTTTCTTGATCTGATGTCAGAGAGCCTCTGCACGCAGATTGAATCCAGAATTGAGCAGATTAAAGAATTGGCGGAAACCAACTCCGGGTTGATTGACGAATTTCTCCATAGCGCGGGTTTACCTATC